>DAOTWI010000793.1:0-5177 GCA_034436075.1 Roseiflexus sp. | reverse complement strand
AGGGATATGCTTTCTTGTCGCCTGACAATGCGTGCCTGAACCTGAGCAGCGTGGTGTTTCCGTGATGATGTGTCAGGAACCGATGTATTGCTGCGGGCTGAAGCTCTTGCCTGAGGGCTTGATGGAGTTTGAGAAAATAATCCGGGATTGCCCCGTCCAGCCCGCGCAGGCGGGCTTCGCAACCGGAGCCCGCGGCTTCAGCCGCCGGGCGGGGAGGCGGATAGCGGAATAATCATTCAAAAACCATAAAGCACCTCCAGGGCTCACCTCGCGGGGGCCAAGTTTTCTGGATGCGCCGCGCGTTTTCGGCGTCCCGACGCCCTTTTCCCCCTCATCCCCCTGCCCCCTTCTCCCACGCTGCGGGAGAAAGGGAAAGCTCCGCTCTTCGTGTTCCTTCGTGTCCTTCGTGGATAGTACGCACGCCTCCGGCGTTCGAGAGGCGCGCGCAGGCATACGAACAAATTCGGGTTCTCTCTCAAGGCGTCCGCAACCCCAGCGCCCGCAGCGTTGCATCGTCGAGCGACCGGTCATTCATGCCGTCACGGGTCAGGCTGAAGCCGCCAGCATAATCCCACATCGCCCACCCGATCCGGCGCTGTTCGAGCGCCGTGCGCACGTCGGTCAGCCAGGCGAGACGGTCTGCCGGCGTAGAGATCAGCCGGTAGACTCCAAACTCGTTGCAGGTCAGCGGCACATTGTGCAGCGCACCCCACGCCGCCGCCTGATCGAGGCGCTGACCGACACGCACAGCGCCCCAGCCGCTCAGACCGTAGAAGCGGATTTCATCCCGCGCGCGCGGGTTGTCGATCATCGCCAGCGCCGCCGCAATCCGGTCGGCATCAACCGGGTAGGGGACGCCGCGGTAGTGCCGCCACATCTCGTACCCCCACGTCGCGCCCTGATGGGTGAACTCGAATGGTTCGTAAAAGTGGAAGTTGTAGACGACGTTGCGATCCGCAACCGGCGTGAGTTGCACCAATCCGTCGATGCTGGCCCATCCGTCGCCGCTGGCGATCAGCGTATGGCGCGGTGCGCCTTCGCGCATTGCTGCTAGAAAACGGTGCAACACCGCCTCCCAGCGCGGCGGGTTGTCGAAGTGCGCTTCATTCAGCGCCTCCAGGAACAGCATCCCCGGATCGCGCGCGCTCAGATGCGCCGCCAGCGCCCGCCAGAACTGCACGACCACATCCACAAACCCATCGTCGGTCGCCAGCCGGTCCACAAAGCGATCCTCCGGGTGCAACTCAACGATCACCGCCAGGTCCGCCTGAAGGATCATATCGAGCGCGGCATCGAGCAGCGGCAGCCGGTCAGGATCGAGGCGCGCCGGATTGCGTTCGCTGAAGAGCACATACGGATCGAGCGGGAAGCGCACGTGCGTCAGACCGACCCGCCGCAGCGCTCGGAACTCATCGGCAGTGTGGCGCGATTGGAGCGTGGCGCGGGAGAAGGGCGCCTGCGCGAACCAGTGGCTCATATTGACGCCGCGCGCCAGGCGCGCCAGGCGATCGGCGGGAACGCCGCCAGGCACTGCGCATCCGGTGGCGCTTAACGACGCGGCGGCAGTTACCAACTGAAGAAACACGCGACGGTTCATCAGATTTACACATTGTCCGGCGTGATGCCTTCCGCAATGCGTCTGCGGAACAGCGCGATCGTCTCGGCGACCGCCTGTTCCAGCGGCGTGAACGGCAGTTCGCCGATCACCCGTTCGAGCGGCGCAGCGTCGAACGCTTCCGGGAAAGGGAGCGGCTTCTCATCGAAGGTAATCAGACCGCGCGCCTGCGGCGCCGCTGCCTCAATCGCCGCCACGATTTCGCCCATCGTCGCCACGCTGCCGCTCAGGTTGAAGATCTCCGCGCCCTGGAACGGCGCGCGCGCGCAGGCGATAAAGGTGCGCGCCACATCATCGGCGTACTGGTAGGCGGCGCGCCCGCCATACGGAATGTGGTACGGTTTGCCGAGCGCTGCTGCAACCATCGCCTTCGTCGGACTCGACGTCAGCCCCTGGTCGCGCCCTGGACCGTAGACGATATACGGGCGCAGACCAATGCTCGCCACCTGCGCGTCCTGCCAGTAGACGCGCGCCGTGCCTTCGTTGGCTTGCTTGAATACGCCGTAGAGCGTCGCCGGATGCCCAATCGCGCCATGCGCCACCACGCCAGAAGCGCCAGCATCGACCGCGTCGTACACCGCCGCCGATGAGGCGTAGACCACGCTGCCAATCCGGTCGTGGCGCCGCGCGACCGCCTCGAAGACATTGACCGTGCCGACGACATTGACGCGCGCGCCGAGCGGCGGGTTGGCGCGCACAAACGGAATCTGGAGCGCCGCCAGATGGATGACGCGCGTGATGGCGTGCTCGTCGAGCGCGCGCTCAAGCGCCTCCAGATCGGTAATGTCGCCATTCACAAACGTCACCCGCGCCAATTCCTCATCGGACATGATCAACTTCAGGCGGCGCGGATCACTCGCCAGGTCAAAGACGACGACCGGCGTTCCTTCACGCACCAGGTTGCGGACTGTCCACGCGCCGATGCATCCCAGCGCACCGGTGATTAGAAAACGTTCGTTGTGCATAGTAGTTGTGGGACTCACATTCAGGGTACGGCAGAATACAGATGTGTGTCAGACGAGCAGACAAACTAATCTCTCATCAGAGCCTGAAAGCCAGCCTGAACAAAATGCTGATCAATGGTCAACGCCGCAGTAACACCCGCCTCGCGCATAACCTCGAAAGAAATACAATCTATCAATCCCCACTCTTTGTCCTGGTACTGTTTATACAGGGAATAAGCTCGTTCAAACAGTTGTGGAGTAAGATGAACAATTTCCACATCGCTTGATGCGAGAAAGCTGTCGATGATCTCAATAGATTGCCGTTTGAAGTTTCTTGCAAGTGCATTGCCAATTTCCAGGAGAACAATGTCAGTGGTGAGAAATAGCTTTTGACCAAAAAGATTGGACAATTCCACAGCTTTGGCATGATATGTATCACGCCGGTTAACGAGAGCGATGACAAATACAGTGTCGATAAAAACCTTGTCAGACACGTTTCTCACCGCTCATGTAGAGTTCGAGATTGACGGAAAAATCTTCTGGTGCGTCGATCTTAATACGTTTGAGTCTGGACATCAGCCTATCTGGCGACGAACATTGCTTTGACTTTACAAATTGCCGGATCAGGCTATAGAGTTCCTGCAAATCTTGCTCGTCAAGCGACTCGATTTCCGCCTGGATCAACTCTTTTGTTGTCATTGTGCACGCTCCTGAGCAGTGTTCGTTGCTGCCCTGATAAGTATATCCTCTCCTATATGATTGCGCAAACCACTGGCGAAAGGCGGCGGACTCGTCCTCGATCACCAGGAACTGGAGTGCAGGCGCGCTCACTGCATCATAAGAGGAACGCATTGGTGGTTTGCCGCGGTGCATTGCAGAGTCTCGCTCGCTGCTGGAATCTCCAAGAGTTTGGTTCAAAAACCGCGAACCAGCGAGATGTTGCTCTCGCCGGTTTGCGGTACAATGCTGGTCGTGTGATGATCGAAGCGCCTACGGTACGTTCACCGACGCGCCGGTATTCAGATTGGTAATCGTCGCAGCTTTGATGTGGGTGTCACCACGCGGTCTGGTGCGCTGCTTGCCGCTCACCTGAACGTTGGCGCCGACTGAGACAATTGCGGTGACCTGGCTGCTGGAATGCTTTGGGAAACGCACTTCGACGCCAGTCGATAGAACGAAGCCGTCCACACTGCCGCTGGGGCTGGTCTTGAACGCCGACACCTTGCCGCTCACAGTAACCGGAGTGCCAGCAGGAGGGCGCGGCGCAGCGAAGCTAAGTGCGGGCATTCCCAGGATAAGAACGTTCATGACCAGCAGAACGATCGCTTTCCAGATGGACTGCATAGAACCTCCCTTTTCCCCAGTATGAGATTTGCGCCTCACTAAGCGGAGGGAAAACTTATGAACTGCGAGAAGAATACGACCTCTCGCAGTTGCCGGTTATGCCCAAAGGAAGGTATGATCCTGAGCGTCGCCGCGGGAAAAACGTGGTAGTTCTGGAACTAGAACTGGCGCGCGCTTTTCCAAGCGATGAAGCGATCAACGAAGCGCTGCGATTGATCCTGCAGGCGTCTCAAATACCAGAAAAAACCGGAACCTCGTGAAGCCTTCTCACTCGATCCGGCGCGAGCGAATAATGAGCGCCACCTGCGCCACCAACCCGGCGAGCGCCAGTCCGTAGCAGATCGAGGCGACGAGTTGCGCCGGTACAGCAGGGAGGTTCAGCAATACGCCAGCGCCGGAAACGAGAAACCCCGCCCCCATCGCCCCCAGCGACCCCTGCGCCAGCCGCTCCTGAATGCGCGCAATCCGGCGCAGTCGCGGATCACGGAACACGTCATCCCACGGTTTCCCGCCGAGCCGCAGGCGGAACCAGGGTAGCAGCGCCGCCAGCGCGATCATGAGCGCGCCGCCAAGTGCTGTGATCCAGGCTGTGGTTGCGTCCGCCATACACGTTATGGGGCGCGCAGCGCCACACCGCCGCCGCGCAGCCGCAGCGTCTCGGCGTACTGATGGCACTCCGCCGCTACACGACGCCCCAGTTCGACCGCATAGTTCGTCCCGCGGTCCCAGGGGTACACCTGGCTCATACTTGCCCAGAACAGACCACGCAGCGGCGTCGCCAGCGGCGGAATGTTGCGCGCATGGTTGACCGGCACGATCGGCTGGGCGTAGGGTTCGCGGTGGAGCCAGTACGCCCGCACCCACGATGGATCGAAATGCGGGTTGACCCGCGCCAGCGCCGGAAGAAAACGCTGGAGCAACTCATCGGGAGTGAGGTGGAAATACTCGTGATCCGGGTCGAGATAGTCGCCGCAGTAGATCAGGTGATCGCCGCCATAGTGCGCCGGTTCGATAAAATTCGTATGCTCGACCAGCGCCAGGAAGGGGAACTCGCGTTTGGGCGGCATCAACCAGTATGTGCCATCGGTCAGCAGGCGCTGCCGCAGCGCAATCGTCATCACCACCGCCCCCATCGAGCGCAATGCCCGCAGATGGCTGAGATACTCCGCTGGCAGATGCGGCGCCAGGCGCGCCAGCAGCGCCGGAGAACCGGTGACAATCACGGCATCGACATCCTCGGCGGCGCCAGCCAGCGCGCCGCTAGCCGTCACCTG
>DAOTWI010000792.1:0-2122 GCA_034436075.1 Roseiflexus sp. | reverse complement strand
CGTGGCAGGCGCGACAGTGCAGGCAGGCGACCGCAGCGCCACGACGGATGCCAACGGGTTCTACACGCTGACCAATCTTCCGGCGGGTGACTACACGCTTACCGCCAGCACATCGGGCTGCACAATAGCGCCTGCTCAGCGCACAGTGACCGTGCCGCCAGATGGAGTCAATCAGGATTTCAACGCCGTCTGTCTGACTGAGCGCGTATTTCTGCCATTGATCGTGCGGTGACCGGCGACCGGGGCAAGCGGAAAGGCTGACGCGAAGGCGCAGCGGCGTAATGTCTTGCAGTCAATGCGCCACACCTGTGCGTCTTCGCGTCCTTGCCCTCGCCACTGTCTCACAAGGGAGAGTTTTTGGAGGACGAGGGGCGGTTGCCGCATTCTGACGCCCGTTTTCGCCCTCACCCCCTGCCCCTCTCCCGCGCTGCGGGAGAGGGGAGCGTTTTGCCGTCCTGATGCCTGAGATGGTCAACATGGGCGCGATTGTTCAATGTCTGGTTGATCGCTCTAATGAGAGGGGTGATGCGACATGATGGGTCGCCGGAAAAATCCGTCCTTGCGAATCTCAATCCATCCCGTCGTCTTCAGACGTCTTCCGTTCGTAGAAGACAACCCCGACGCGCCGGATATGGTCAATCACATCCGGGTCGCTGATGTGGTTCAACACGGAAAGATCGATCATGTAGGGGAGCAGAAGATCATCGAGTTCGTCCATGATCTTCGTGAGCGCCAGAAAGGTCAGGCGATCATCGCCGATGAGCGTCAGATCGATATCCGAATTGTACTTGTACGTTCCTTTGGCGCGTGAACCGTAGATGATCGCCTTCTCGACTTCAGGATGACGGGCAAGGACATCGCAGATGCTTTCGATAACTGACTCTCTTAATCCAAATCGCTGCGTCATGACTCATCGCCTTTCAACGTTGTCAGCGTCGCGTGCAGCTTAATGAACTCGGGAAAGTATTGGTTCACGATCACTGAAGCAACCTGTCGCGCTATTTCTTCATTATACGTATGGCTGGTCAATGCGCGACTTCTGATCATACTCATCCAGACATCGCCGTTTTCTATCAGCCCACGCCGAAATGCCAGGCGGAAGGCGTCGCGGCTGCCAAGGATGCCCGTTTCTCCCTCCGACTCGAAGTAGTCCTTGATAACATTCCAGGATAGCTCGAAGGTATGTTCAAATGCCTGGATTAAACCCTGTTCTTCAAGTTCGTTCAACTCGCCTTTGGCGATGAATTTTTCAAGTTGACGCAACGCCCTGGTGAAATGGTTGAGTCGTTGAACCCAGCGAATATCCGGTTCTGTCATGTGAGGCTTCTCCCGTTGACGGTGCGGCGCTCGTGCATCTCTCCAAGCACGCCGCGCACCGTGGACTCAGGCACGTCGTCGCGTACGGTCGCTGCGCCAATTCCTAGCGGCAACACCCAGCGCACTTTGCCCGCTCGCACCTTCTTGTCGCGCAATGTGCGTTCGAGCAGGTCGTCAACGGCGACGCCGGGCGGAAGGTCGGTCGGTAGCCCATACGCGCGCAGCAGTCGCTGCTGGCGCTCGACGAACCCCGCATCCACCATCCCCAGGCGCGCGGCGATCTGCGCTTCCAGGTGCATGCCAATGGCGACCGCTTCGCCATGCAGCAGGTCGCCGTAGCCGCATGCGGCTTCGATGGCATGCCCCAGGGTATGCCCGTAGTTGAGAAGCATGCGTTCGCCAGTCTCGCGTTCGTCAATGTTCACAATGTCGATTTTGACCCTGGCGGCGCGCCGAATGATCGCCGCCAGCGCCTCGCCCTGGAGTGACGCCGGATCGCCAATCGCTTCGAGGTCTGCAAACAGATCGGCGTCGCGGATGACCGCGTGCTTGATCACTTCCGCCCAACCGGCGCACAATTCACGCGGCGGCAGAGTCGCCAGCGTCGCCGTGTCGGCGAGGACCAGGCGCGGCTGGTGGAAGGCGCCGATCAGGTTTTTGCCGAGCGGGTGGTTCACCCCGGTCTTGCCGCCGATCGCCGAGTCGACCATCGCCAGCAGGGTGGTCGGCAGGTGGACGAGGGCGATGCCGCGTAGCACGGTCGCCGCCGTGAACCCCGCCAGATCGCCGACGACGCCGCCGCCGA
>DAOTWI010000791.1:0-4913 GCA_034436075.1 Roseiflexus sp. | reverse complement strand
GCTGGCGCACGGGTCGCCATTCTTGCCCGTCGCCTCGAACCGGCGAACGCCGTCGCCGCTGCCCTCGAAGCCGCTGGCAGCGAGGCGCTGGCGCTCTGTGCCGATGTACGCGACCGGGCACAGGTTGAACATGCCTGCACGACGATCCTGGAACGTTGGGGGCGCGTTGATATTCTGGCGAATGCCGCTGGCGGCAATATGCCGGGTGCAACACTCGCGCCCGACGCCGCGCTGCTCGACCTCGATCCCGATGCCTTTCGCGCCGTCGTTGATCTGAACCTGATCGGCACGCTGCTGCCGTCGCTGATCTTTGGCGCAGCCATGATCGTGGCTGGCAGGCAGGGGGTGATCGTCAACATCTCCTCGATGGCAGCGCAACGTCCGCTGACCCGTATCGCAGGCTACAGCGCTGCCAAGGCTGCGGTCGAAAACCTGACACGCTGGATGGCGGTCGAACTGGCGCGGCGGTATGGTCCGGGGTTGCGCGTCAACGCGATTGCGCCAGGGTTTTTCATCGGCGAGCAAAACCGCTCGTTACTGCTCAACCCCGATGGGTCGCTGACCGCGCGTGGTGCAACCGTCATTGCGCAAACGCCTGCTGGACGCTTCGGCATACCAGACGATCTTGTAGCGACGCTGCTCTGGCTCTGCGGACCGGGCGCCGCCTTCGTCAACGGCGTCGTTGTGCCAGTGGACGGCGGGTTCTCTGCGTTTAGCGGCGTATGAACACCATGCGCCGGAGTCTGTTCGTTCCCCCGGTGTAACCATTTCTTCCCTTCCTATCACAGGGAAATAGGCTATACTGTTGAAGTGGATGGATGCTTCCCATCCAGCGGTAAGGCTGGCGATCCCCAATGCGCCAGTCTGGAGATAGCGGCGCCGGTGTGAGCGGCGTTTCTCGCACTCCCTCGTTCCCCTCCATCGTATCAACCGGCGCCCGGCGCGATGATGCGCAGAAAGGACGCTACGATGCGGCGAATGGCTTTTCTTGTTCCCCTCCTGATCATCACAATGCTGGCGGCGGCGATGCCCGCATCCGCATCGGCGCCGCCCTTCGGCAACGATGCGTTCCGTCGCGTCTGGGAACGCCAGGATCGCCCTGTCGCCGAGCAGATCAGCGGGCGATCATGGACGTGGGGACCTGCGCCGAATACCCCAGCAATGCGGGAACCGCTGGTTGAAGGCTTTGAGGGCATGCGCGTAGTGCAGTACTTCGACAAGAGCCGCATGGAGGTCAACGACCCGACCGCCAACCCCTTCTCGCCCTGGTATGTCACGAATGGGTTATTGCCGATTGAAATGATGACCGGGCGGATGCAGATCGGGTACAACCTGTTCGAATGGCGTCTGCCCGCGCGGATCACGGCAATTGGCGATCCAGACCAGTTCCCGACCTACGCCGATCTGCTCCGCTTCTACCAGAACCCTGGCGCCGTCAACCCGAACGATCTGAATCGCCCGGCGACCGGCTTCATCAACCCGGATGGCAGCATCACCGGATTCAATGACTATGTCAATGACCCGGCGACCATGCTGTTGCTCGGACCCAACAACCATGGCGTCGCCCGCGCATTCCTGGACTTCATGAACCAGAGCGGTCTGGTGTACGAGAATGGGCGCTATGTGGTTGCGAAGGTGTACGATCCGCTCTATGTCTTCGGACTGCCCGTGACGGGGGCATACTGGGTCAAGGTGAAGGTTGGCGGCGTCGAGCGACCGATCCTGTTCCAGGTCTTTGAGCGGCGCGTGCTAACCTACAACCCGGCCAACCCGCCCGCCTTCCGCGTCGAGATGGGGAACGTCGGGCAGCACTACTATTGGTGGCGGTATGGGCGTTGAACGTTCCACGTTCCACGTTGAACGTTCAACGTTGGAAGGCTGAAGGTGGAGAGAAACCGGCTGACCCTTGAGGTCTCCGCCACTGATCATGCGTTGTTCAGGAATGGCGCTGGCAGAATGCACCGCGCCTGGGGCAAGGTCGTCGCGCGACCTCAAGGGTCTGAGGTATGACGTTTACCCAGGCGTAAACATGAGATACGAGCCATCCCTGGACGGGCGTGGTATACTACCAGTATCGCAAAACCTTCCAGGGATGGAGGCGCATATGCCGTATCGACGCAACTGGATTGCGGGAGCGCTGCTCGTTGGCGCGCTGATCGGATGCGGGCAGGCGACGCCGTTCAGCGTTGCGCCGACGAGTACGTCTGTCTCCCCGGCGCATGCAACGGCGGCCGTGGTTCTGACAACTGTTGCAGAAGGCGGCGAAGTGCGCATCGAACCGGCAACGGCAGGACAGATTCCTGGCGCCACTCCAACCCCTGAGCCAGTTGCTGGCGCTCCCCCGGATGCCAGCGCACCGGTAGCGGCAAATGTCACCGCTGCCGAACAGACGGTGCGCTCCTACTTCGCCGCATTCGGCGAACGCCGCGCAGCAGATGCCTGGACGCTGCTGGCGCCGGCAATGCAGGCAAACATGACCTTCGAGATGTTTGAGAGTACGACGCTGGCAGTTCAGTCGCTCAGCGTCACGCGCATCGACTCGGTCATCGCCGCCGGTGAACGCCTGATCTACGGCGTCACCGTCGAGGCGGCGCCGGTTCCCGATCTTCCCACGCGCTGGAAAGCCGGACCTAACCAGCTGTATGTCGTCGTGGTCAACACACCGGAAGGGTGGCGCATCGTCGCAATGACCGATGAGCCGCCGTCGTATTAGCGCCGCCAGCGCCCCGTTGGTGACTGTCACATCCACCCGCGCACCAGCGGCGCCGCTAGCGCCGCCAGCGCCCCGTTGGTGACTGTCGCATCCACCCGCGCACCAGCGGCGCCGGCAACGCTAGGAACACCGGCGTCATCCCATGTGACTGTCACCTTCATGCTCCTCGTAGTAGCGCGCCAGACCGCTGACGAGCATCTGCACCAGCAGTGGCGTCGCCGCGTCGCTCATGACGGTCATGTAGCAATTGTGCTCGATCGTCAGCGCCTCTTTGTACTGCCCGGCAGCCACGAACTGCGGCAGAAAGCGGCGCGCCTGTTCCGCCATGGTGCGGCGCACGCGCGACGAGGCGACGATCCCCAACGCCTGGAGCAGATAGTTGGTGAATGAGGGGTCGTTTTCGTCTTCAACCACCGGCGGCTCGCCGATGTCGTCGAGGATCATGTCGATCAGATCATCGCTGAAGTGCAGCGGCGCAAAGCGCTCATCGCGGAAGAGTTCGAGGCTGAACCGGTTGAACGCCTCCTGATCGGCGCCGAGTTGCAGCGCCTGCATGCGAAAGCGACGCAGGATTTTGCCAGCCGAGTCGATCTTCGCCTGCTCGTCGGCATCCGGCGGACGTTCGAGCCAGGTTCCCTCACAATTGCTGACAGTCGCCAGGTAGGTGGCGTGCTCGCGACGTGCGCGTTTAGCGCGTGATTGCCTGCCCATAGGTGCAATGTCTCCCTGGATCTATGAACACAGTTGCTTTCGTGCTATACTTCCATTGTACCCGAAACTTGAACGCAGGCAGCATCAATGCCAGGAGACGCAGATGAGCGCGCGCGTGATCGACAATCTGCGCAGAGTCGAAATCTTTGCCGGGTTGAGCGACGATGAATTGGTGCAGGTCGCCGGGTTGTGCAAAGCGCTCCGCGCGCCAGCGGGACAGACGATCTTCAACGAAGGCGATACCGGCGATGAGTTGTACATCGTCCACGAGGGAACGGTGCGGGTCATGATCACAACACGCCTGTCGGACGGGACGAGCGCGCCATCGACGATCAACACCCTCTACCCCGGTCAGTGCTTCGGCGAACAGGCGTTGCTCGGCGGCGCAGCGCGCACGGCGACGGTCTCCGCCAATGAGCCGGTTGTGCTCATCGTTATGCGGGCGCTGGATTTCGACGCGCTGGCGGAACGCAACCCGCGCATCGGGTTTGTGGTCATGCGCAACCTGGCGCGCGATCTGGCATATAAACTCAATGCTTCCAATCTTCTGTTGCGCGGCAACATCCGCTGGCGCGGCGATGAACTGGGGAAACGCTCAGGCGGGTGAGGTCTCGACCGCGCACCGCAGCGTCCCCGCTGTCACAGGGTCACCTCAACCCCCAGACCGAGCCGCTCCGCCTCGCGCAGCGCCAGTTGCGCCACAGCAATATCCTGCACCGCATTGCCGACCGATTTGAAGAAGGTGATCTGTTCCTCGCTTGTGCGTGCAGGCGCCCGACCGGCGATCACGGCGCCTAATTCGACGGTCTGCGACTCATCGAGCAATCCCAGATTGCGGGCATGCTGGAGATCGCCCGCCTCAGCCCACGCCGCCGTCTGTTGATCCACCACGACATATGCCCGTCCGACGGTTTCTGGCGGCACTTCGACCATGCGCGGCGTGAAGGAGCCGATGCCGTTGATGTGGGTTCCGGGGCGCAGGTGGGCATCGTCGAAAACCGGCGTCGGCGAGGAGGTGGCGCAACAGATGACATCCGCCTGCGGGACAGCAGTTGCAGCCGACGAAACGATGTCGATGTCGGGCGTGATCGAGCGTTCGCGCAGCCATGCCGCCAGGCGTTCGGCGCGCTCGCGGTTGCGGTTCACAATAATCACCCGCTCAATCGGACGCACGGCGCATACGGCTTCGACCTGATGAGGCGCCTGCGCCCCAGCGCCAATGACGACCAGCACCCGCGAATCGTCACGGGCGAGCGCGCGGGTCGCAGCGCCCGACGCCGCGCCGGTGCGCAATGCCGTCAGATACGATCCTTCGAGCACCGCCGCCGGTCGTCCGGTTGCCGCGTCGAGCATGGTCACAAGCGCGTGAATGCGCGGCAGACTATGGCGTGCGGCGTTGTGCGGAAAGACCGACACGACCTTCAAGCCTAAACCGCCGCTCTCTTCCAGTACTGCCGGCATCACAAACGTGTGCGACTCGTGTGTGCGT
>DAOTWI010000790.1:0-4782 GCA_034436075.1 Roseiflexus sp. | reverse complement strand
CCGGCAGCCGCAGGCGCGCGCCGTGGACCCGCAGCATATTCAAGCCCCACGAGTGAAAGGTGCTGATCTCGATGCGCCCGGCGAGGTGCGGCGCTTCCTGTCGGAGCGCCGCAACAATCCGATCGCGCATCTCTTCCGCAGCCCGGTTCGAGAACGTCAACGCCAGAATGGACGCCGGATCGACCCCCTGACGCACCAGTGACACATATTTCGCCACAATACTGCGCGTCTTGCCCGTGCCGGGTCCGGCGGCAAGCAACAGCGGCAGCGGCGCATCGACCGCCGCCTGCTGCTCCGGGTCGGGCGTGAATGTGGCGCCTGATGCCGCAACCGGCGCTTCTGGCGGCGCCGGCGGTTCGAGGCAACAGACATTCACCAGTTGCGCGCGCAGCGCATCGGAAGAGACGGCAAACTGCACCGCCAGCGACTCGATGCTCCACCCCGATTGTTGCACCGCCTGCCAGAGGTCCTCCGCCGGCACGAGCAGTTCGAGCGCAAACAGGTTCGCTTCCTGTTCGCGGCGCTCGCGCGTGTTGTAGGTGCGCACCGCCGTCTCATCCGCACCCTCGCCCGCCGCGCGTTCATCGAGAGTTGCATCGGTATCGCGGAAAGGACCGGCGGACAACCCTTCGAGCGCCACGTGACCAATCTCGTGCGCAACCACAAAACGCTGGCGGGCTGGCGGAAGATCGCGCCGCACCCGAATCACCTGAAGTTCGGGTTCGACCTTTCCCTGAATGCCGTCGGCGAGGGTCATTGTGGGAACGACGGTCAACCCCCAGAGAGTCTCCGCCAGATCATCGAGCGGGAGCGGATGGTCAGGCGCGCCGCCGCTGCGCTCCAGGTAGGATCGGCGAACATCACGCGCCAATGCGCGGATGTGTGTTGAACGCACGCTCATCTTCAGCGTCTGGCATCCGGCAGCACATCAGCCCACGCTGCCCGTTCTTCGTCGGTTGGGGCGCTTTGGGCAAACGCCTGCGCGAAACTGACCATCGGCTCTTCGGGTTCGACAATACCGTCTTCGGCGCTCAACCGCGCGGCTGCACTGACCGGCGGCGGAGCGAGCAGTGCTGCCTGAACGGCAGACGTTGTGGTGTGCAAGGCTTCAGCGAGGCGCTCAATCAATCGTTGAGGAATGGTTACCGCGCGCACTTTGCCGCGCTCCAGGCGCGCCAGCAGATCGACCGGCAGGTTCACCTGGCGCGCCAGCCGTCCAACGGTTATCTGCCGCGCCTTGCGCAGATCGGTCAGACTCTGTGCTGGCTCGCCCCTCAGTTCACGTTCCCATGCAGCGCGCGCCAGCGCCATCACCCGATCGGCAGCCATCTCTTCCGCCGACGTCAGAACGGCTGGCTCGTCTGGTTCGCCGAGGATCAGGTTGAACTCAAGAAACGCGCGCAACTCCTCGCGCACCTCTGGCGGTTCCTGCGCCACAAACGCATCGAGGCTGATGATCTGACCGGACTCAAGCAGCTCCTCGTAGCGCAGCGCCGCCTCGATAAAATACGAACGGTCTTTCATGATGACTCCCTGGGCGTCAACGTCTGACGCAGCCGTTTGACCGCGCGATTGTAGATATGCGAAACACGAGCGGGCGATATTCCCAGCCTCTGTGCAATATCGATCCCGCGCACTTCATTCAGACGATGGGTAATGACAATGCGCTCGATTGTGGGAAGCGCTGCAATCGCTTCGTGCAGCCTCCTGTGCTCGTCTTCGTCGCGGTACGCTTCGACGAGGCGTTCCGGCGTTGTATCTTCGATCACCTCGTGGAGCGGGGAGCCATCGTCGCCAACTGGCGCATCCAGGCTCACAGTAGAAGATAAGACGTTCTGCTGGTCTTTGTTTCGTTCAAAGAGAATGCGGTTCACCGTGGTCGAGATGTACGCGCCAAATCGGCGCTCCATGCTGCTGAATCCAGGGCTGCGCAGATCGCGGTGGAGTTGTTCGATGAATGCCAGCAGCACATCAGCGCAGGCATCCTCATCGAGCCCCGCCCTGCGCGCCCGCCCATAGACCCAATTGCGCGCTGCGAGGATCACATCGTCGAGATCTGTCTGAAGCGCCGGCGTCCATACGCCGCCCGTCGTCAGCACCGCGCGGATGCGCGCCACACGCTGCTGACACTCCTGCACCACCTCATACCACGAACGTTCCTGTGTCATAGAATCAACCGCCTTCGTCAGACCGCCACAATCTCAACCAACCATTACGCCTCTCGGTTCTCAGTTCTCGGTTCTCAGTTCTCGGTTCTTAGTTCTCGGTTCTCAGTTCTTAGTTCTCGGTTCTTAGTTCTCGGTTCTTAGTTCTCGGTTCTCAGTTCTCGGTTCTCAGTTCTCGGTTCTCCAAACAGACGTGCATGGATGATACCCAATCGCTGCGATGATTGTCAACCGGCAGAGATGAAAAAAGAAGTGCGCGACTGTCTTATCTTGTTCATAGAAACAGGGTATGCTGAACGCAACAGATGATGGAACAGCCGCGTATCTGAAGACAAAGGCAGACGCCGTATGTGACAAGAGGAGACGCTCATGATCGCCATCAGCAACCACGCGCGCCTGCGGCAGGCGCAGCGCAATCTGAAGGATGACGAAGTGGCTTTCATCATGCGACATGGGCGTCGCATTCGCAGCGGCGGCGTGCTGCACATTTTTCTCGGACGGCGCAATCTCCCGACTGATCGCGCGACCTTTCAGAAATATCATCACCTGGAAGGCGCCACGCTCGTCATCAACGACGCCGGCGCGACTCCGGTGCTCATCACCGTCTACCGCAACCGGCGCGCCCTGCGCGACATTCGCCGCAAACAGAAGTACGACCGGTCGGCGGGGAAGATGTTTGCAAACGCCTGAAGCAGAAAAACGCAAACATATGCGGGTAAAGCGAGGCAAGGTGCAAGAGGCGCCAGAAACGAAGAGCCGTTGCACTGCAACGGCTCCCCATAACCCCTGAACCCCTTACTCCTCACTCCTCATTCCTCACCCCTAACCCCTGGTTCCAGGCTTGACCGGGCAGGTGTTGATGCCCAGCACCGAATAAAGCGGGCACACGCCGATGACAGCCGTCACAAGCAGCATAAACGCAACCACACCGGCAACGATCTGCCAGACGCCGCTCAACAAGGTGAATGCCGCCACCAGCGCCGCAATGCCAAGCGCCGCACGAATGCCGCGATCGATCGGACCTTCATTCTTTGCGAACATTGTCAGGCTCCTTCTTCTAGTGTACTGAGAAATGGGTCTAATAACCGCATCACTCTTGAAATGCAGCAACCGGCAAAAGGTTACAGTATGTGTTGGTAATCGTGTTGCGGTACAATAGTAACCGGAGCGGTCACTGCCAGGCGTGCAGGTTGCTGCCAAGGGGTAGAGGTCGCTCTGTCAATCCGCTATCTGCGTACCGGCGCGCAACGAGTCGAACAGGCTGCGCGTCGTATTCTTTGAGTGTGGAGGAGATTCCATGCAGGCTCGTGATAATGCTGAATTGTTCAGCACTGTTATCGAACGCCAGCAGACGCCCGCGTTGCAACATATCCTGCTTGCCATTAGCAGTGCGGCATTGGTCGCGCTGATCGTCTTTCTTGCGGCGCTGGGAGTCAACCCAACCGGCGGCGTTCCCGCAACCGGCGCCATTATCGTCATGCTGACCAGCATGGCGGGAGTGGTCATGCTCCGTCGCGGGCGCTTTCGCCTGGCAGCACTGACCGCATCCGGCGGGTTGGTCGGCGCAGTGTTCTTTGTGACTGTCATCTACGGGTATCCGGCAGCGACGCCGTTCCTGCTGGTGACGCTCATACCGGTCATTCTGACCGGTCTCCTGGTGGAAACCCGCCGCTTGCTAGCGATCACGGCAGCGAGCGGGTTGATTCCTGCCCTGATCCTGCTCCTCAAGCCCGCCATAGCGCCATTCGTCGCTGTCGTTCAACCGCCTGGCGATCTGACGGTCGTCGCTGTTGCGTTGTTCCTGCTGGTGCTGTTTGTGGTTGCAACCATCATTGCGTTGTTCGGTCCGGTGCTGCGCCAATCGCTGGTAGCCGCACTGATGCGCGAGCAGGAGCTTGATCAGTTGCGCGCATCACTCGAAACGACGGTGCAGGAACGCACGGCTGAACTTCAGGAAGCGCTCCGCACCGTTGAGCAACGCGAGGCGCAGTTGCAGCAGACGCTCGCCGATCTGCGCGCAAGCCAGGAGGCAATCCGCGAACTGAGCGCGCCGGTGCTCCCGGTGTTGCCTGGCGTACTGGTGACGCCGCTGGTTGGCGCGATCGACGAAGCGCGCGCAGCGGTGTTTGTTTCCAACGTCTTGCACTCCATTGAGCGCGAATGTGCGCACCACGTCATCTTCGACATCACGGGCGTTCCACTTGTCGATACACAGGTGGCCCGCATGATCCTGCAGGCTGCCGAGGCTGCGCGTCTGCTCGGCGCACAGGTCATCGTGGTCGGCATTCGCCCCGAAGTCGCGCAGACCGTTGTGGGGTTGGGAGTTGCGCTCGAACGCATGCGCACCTTTGCGAATCTCCAACAGGCGATCAGCGCCCTGCGCACTGCATCGCTTGCTGGCGCGCAACCACAGCATGCGTCCGCTGGCGTGGATGCCTGATTGCCAGAGGCGGATGCACGCTGGGGATCCCATCGCATCCTTCAATTTGACAGGAGTTACGCAGTTGCCTTAAGGACGAGCCGCGTGACGGCTCTTTTTGCCTTCGGCAGAGCGGTATTTGTCTTCTTTGGTGGTGGCCTTGATCGGGAGTACCACGCTGCCGCAGGCAGAAAATGC
>DAOTWI010000789.1:0-3506 GCA_034436075.1 Roseiflexus sp. | reverse complement strand
GCGCGGCGCTGGCGCCGCGGTTCTCCACGCGCGCATCGCCGCCGCCTTCGGCATGCGCTGAACCCTGGTAGAGCCGCGTTTCGTCGCTGGGGGGCATGATAAGGCTCCTTATCTCAAGGTGCGTGATAGCACACGGATGCGCGCGGATTGAGACGGATGGGGACGGATTGATTGCTTTGCATCTTCTCTCCCTGCTGCGGGCGCTGTTTCCCTTTCATTATAGGGTGATCCGTCGCGTTTGCGGGAGTCTGTGTCCTCCCTGTTTGTACGCGCTATGGTAGAATGATAGCGTTGTGAGGTGAGAGAAACGCTTATGGCGCCAGGAACAGAGTACGCCTATCCGCCTGTCACCGACGCGTTGCTCCGTGAAATTGTGCGTCGCATACGTATGACGGGCAATCCGACCGCGATCATCCTTTCGGGTCGCGCGCGTGGCGATGCCCGCCCGGATAGCGACATCGACATTCTGATTATCGAAGAGACCCGCCTGCCGCGTCATCGGCGCAGTGCGGCATATCGTCGCGCGCTTGCGGGCGTGTTCCCCGCCAAAGACATCGTCGTCTGGACTCCGGCGGAAGTGCAGGAGTGGGCTGACACGCCGAATGCATTCATCATGACGGCGCTTCGTGAAGGCAAAGTCCTGTATGAGCGGCACGACTGAACTTGCAAAGGAATGGAACTGGCATCGTTTGATCTGGCTGCTCTGAGCGACTTTGCCGTGCAATTGCGCTATGACTTTACCATCTGGCCCGATGTGCACGAACTCGCGGATGCCGTGCGCCGGGCGGAAGGCATCCGCGACGTGGTCGTGCGGCGGCTCAAGATTGAACCTTGACACGGGCGCGCTGGTCATTGCTGCGGGCTGGAGCGGCAGGCAATCGAATCCGTGCGCATCCGTCCCGATCCGTGACAATCCCTGTACTATCTATTCCCCACTCATCACTCGCCACTGACCTCACACCAAGGCGCAAAGGCGCAGAGACGCCGAACCCCGCGCCCTGCTCCCTGACTCCCCGCTTGTCAACTGTCGCTCTCCGTCGCTTATCCTCTGATCGTTTGCCACTCCGCAGCGGGAACCAGCCGCGAAAGATGACCGACGTTCGTTGTTGCGATGACCGCTGTATGACCCATATTGATCAGCAACGCCGCCTGAGCCGCAAGGATGACGTCGCCATCGAGCGCCGCATTAGCAGCAGTTGGTTGACCACGCTGGCGCAGATATGCCCAAAACTCAGCCGCCAGCGCCCATGTCTCTGCGGTTACAGCAAGACGCCCGACTCGCGCGCACAGATCGTTGATACGTTGAACACTGGCGAAACGTCTTGCACGCAACAACTCGCGCCGCACCTCGTAATCAGCAATGTCTGGAATGCGCACTTCGACGCCTGCTGCGAGCAGCATTTCCAGCCAGTTGCGACACTCGTCGGCTGCAGCTGACCTGGGATGACCGGTAATGATTCCTAACGGTCCCGAGTCAAGCAACACAAAGCGACTCATTCCGACTGCTCCAGATAGGGAAAGAGCTTGCGGTACGATGTGCGATGGGCATCAATTGACCGCAGAACATCTTCCCAGGGCATATCACCCTCATCTTCCGCAGCGTCCTCTTCCGTCCACGACCGCAGCAGGGCAATCGCTTCTTCACGGCTCGCCTTTCCTGGAATGATAAACGCATCCGGGTTGATCGACGCCACCAGTTCGTGGATGCGCGACTTCAAGCGGAGGTACAGCGGCACATCCTCCTGCCCGGCGGACAACAACTGACCGGTCAGTAACTCCTGGGCGAGCGCCGCTTCCGCTTTGCCCTGCCGTTGCGCTTCGGCGCGCAGGCGCTCGAACGCTTCGGTTGTCAATTCGATCGTCAGGCTGGCCACGTCGTTCCTCCCTGCCGCAGTCTTTGTTTCCCTTTTACTATACCCTGTTCACTCATCACTCCCCGCTTGCCACTGACCTCACACCAAGGCGCAAAGGCGCAGAGATGCCTACCCCACTCCCCACTCCCCACACGTCACTCATCTCGAGACGAGACGTATTCAGTCTGGCGGCAAAACCGGTCAGCGCCGGTCATTCGTCACTTGTTGCTTGCCACTGACGACTCATTCGGCCTTTTCGGGCGGATATTCCCCTGCAAGGGTCAGAATACGGCGACGAATATCGTCTGACATCCACAAACCAGCATTGCTCAACTGATCGACCAATGGTTCTATCCGCGCGGTGAAGCCACGCGCTTTCACTTCCAGAAGGATGCGCAGGCTGCCCCATACTGTCAGACCGGCAGCCTGAGCCACACGGCGCGCGAGCATATCATCAAGCAATACAACGTGTCCGGGCATTTCCAGCGCCAGGGTTATTGCTGCCAGTTCACCGGCGCCAAGATCCAGCGCCAGCCACTCAGATGGTAATGCCGCTGGCTGCCTGATTTCCAGCCATGGATATTCCAATAGATTGGGAACATCAAATCCTTTGCGACGACCTTCATTGAGTTCATCAACAACCGCTGGCGGCGTCAGGATGCCATCGAACAGACGCGGCAGCCAATGCAGCGCATGAATGCGATAGAGATACAGCAACGGCGAGGTATTGCTGATAGCGTTAGCCATGCAACTCTTCCAGGTCGTGCAACTCTGCCGCGAATGGAAAGACCTTGTAACGACTCAGGCTGAGTAAAAATTCAACGCGCGTCATTCCGGCTAATTCAGCGGCGCGACCGGATGATAGCCGTCCCATCTCAAAGAGCTTGACTGCCGCCAGAATCCGCATTTCGCGCGCAAAAGTCGCTTCGTCCGTTTTTTCCGCCAGCAACACTTTTTCCGGTATCTCAACGATCACTTGCCGCATGGTCATCATTCGCTCCCTGGATGATTGACAGGAGAATTCAGGGTCGTACATCAGCGTGAGCCGGTCTGTACTATTGTAGCACCACCCGCGACTGTTCGCACTTCTACTGGACACCCGTTATCACGTCTTTGAAAGCGTTGACATGCGCTGTTGTGCATCATTCCCCGCTCCCCCTCAGCCGCGCTTCGAGTTCCGCCAGGCGCGCGGCGTCCGGTTCGAGTTCACGGGCGCGGGCAAGTTCTTCGGCTGCCTCCGCATATCGCCCGAGGTCGATCAGCGTACCAACGCGGTTGCGCCGCCACATCGCCTTGTCCGGTTGCAGCGCGATGGCGCGGTCCGTCGCTGCCAGCGATGCGTCCAGGTTTCCGGCGTTCTCGTGGGCGATGCAGAGGCTCGTGTAACTGGACGCCAGGCTGGCGCGCACGGCGTCCCAGTTGATGCCCAGTATGGCGGCGAACTCCGGCGCAAGCAGCGCTTCACCGGCATCCACCGCCGCCTGCCACGCGGCAACGTCGTGCTCAGCGGCTTCGGCAGCCTGGACGAGTTCCACGTAGCGTTGCCATGCTTGCTGGATCGCCTGCTGCCCGCCATCGGGTTGCTGAGCTGCATCCGCAGCGGCGCGAATCGCGCGCAGCCCTTCGGCGCGTTCACGTAGCGCCTGCGCCAGC
>DAOTWI010000788.1:0-10039 GCA_034436075.1 Roseiflexus sp. | reverse complement strand
GCTGCGCCGCCAATGCAGACGAACCGGCGCCTGGATTGCCGGGGTCGGCGCCCGACCGCCAGAGGGTGCGGCGCCGCATCCTGATCCATCGACCGGATGTTCATCGCACGCCCGCCGTTTCCGCGCCTATGATCGATTGCTCCAGACTTTTCCGCACCTGCTCACACACCATATCCACCTGCGACTCGGTCATTACGCCGGAGAAGGGCAATGCCAGCGATGTATTGCCCAAACGCTCGGTGATCGGGAAATCGCCCCGGCGGAAACCGAACTTTTTACAGTAAAACGGTTGCAGATGGATCGGCGTGAAGTAGGGACGGCTCGGAATGCCGGACGCCGCCAGATGGTGCATCACGGCATCACGGCTTACAGGCGGTTTGATCCGCACCACATAGACAAACCAGCTCATCCGGGTCGTCGTGGCGCTGATAATCGGTCGCTCGATCCATTCGATGTCCGCCAGGCGCTCGTTGTACCAGGCAGCGACTCGCGCACGCTTCTCCAGCAGTTCGTGAATGCGTTGCATCTGCACACATCCCAGCGCTGCGCTCAGTTCATCGAGGCGGTAGTTGAAGCCGAGACGGGTGTGGTTCAACCAGGCGTCGAAGACATCGCGCCCCTGATTGCGCAGGCTGCGCAGCAATGCAGTCCATTCTTCGTTGTTCGTCACGATCATGCCCCCCTCGCCCGTGGTGATCTGTTTGTTCGGGTAGAATGCGAAAACCGCAATGTCACCCAGCGTTCCAGCCGGACGACCGCGGTACTCCGCACCCAGGGCTTCGCAGGCGTCTTCGATAACAATCAGGTTGCGGCGCCGTGCAAGGGCGACGATCGGCGCCATATCCGCCGGTTGACCAAACGCATGCACCGGCAGGATCGCCTTGACCCGACCGTACCGGCTGTTGCGCAGCGCGGGGGGCAGCCAGTGCCGCGCCGTCATTCCGCCGCGCGACAGATCGCTGATTGCGGCATGCACCTGCTCCGGGTCGATATTGCCGGTGACCGGATCGACATCGACGAAGATTGGGATGCCGTGCTCGTACAGGATGCAATTGGCGGATGCAATGAATGAGAATGGCGTGGTGACGACCAGGTCATACTCGGCGACTCCGGCGGCAATGACACTTAAGTGCAGACCGCTAGTGCCCGAATTGACCGCGATGCCGTAGCGCGCGCCAACGAACGCCGCCAGGCGTTGCTCGAACTGTTGCACATACGGTCCGATGCTCAAGACCGGCGTATGCAGAACCTGCAAAATGGCACGGCGCTCGGCATCGGTCAGATCGGGTGACGACATTGGCACTGCATCCATACTGGTGCTCCTTCTGTTTGCCTGGAGGGGCGCCCTCCTGCTACCGCATCTTCTGCCCTGGCGTTCCTGCTGATGAGCGTCTATCAACCGCCAACTTCCCGCACCTGCCCCGCGTCGTGCGGCGGCGCCATGCGGTACGCCGGGAAGTACTCCGCATCGCGCGGCAGCGCACATCCGTAGTACTCCGTCCATGCCTGGCACAGATCGGCATACAACGCTGGCTGGCAGATGCGCCGATAGGTTGAAAACCGGAAGCGCAGCGGCGAAAAACTCGCTTTGAACCGGTAGATGCCATCATCGGGACGGTGGCCGCCACCTAGAATAAGGCGTCGCTTTCCGTGGCGCTGCCCCCACTGAATTGCTGCGTAGATAATGGCATTGGTCGGGCGACAATACTGGTAGTCGAGATCCATGCCGCCAAGGAAATAGTTCATCTCGCGGTTATCGTACAGATACAGTTTTGCAGCGACGATCCGCCCACGATGTTCGGCGAGCAGAAACAGAGAGTTCTCCGGCAATTCCTCACGAAATGACCAGAAATAGGCGAATGGGAAGAAGTAGCGCGCCTCCGCGTGACGCCGTTCCATCGTCAAGGTGTAGATGCGATGAAACTCGCGCACGTCCGCTTCTGTTCGCCCCTCGATGATGCGCACTCCCTCACGCTGCGCCCGGCGAATGTTCCGCCGGCACTGCTCCTCGAACGAGTGGCGCCAGAGTTCTTCCTCGGAAAGCGTCAGGTCGATGACGACCACTTCCCGATTGTAACGCACATCATCGGCGTGCAGCAGTCCGGTATAACGATCAGACGGGTGTAAATGGGCAAACTCCGCGATAATCCGTTCGTCTTCGCAGAACTGCGCCCACCGCTCGACAAAAGCGCGCTGGAGTTCGGGAGTCGCTGCGCCCACAACCATCGGACCGGTGTACTCAGGGGTGAGCGTATCCCGATACGCCCCATATGCTGCGGCAAAGGGCAGATGGCTGACCGGGCGCACAAAGAACGGATAGACCACCCGCCCGCAATCCGACGCTACCACCAACAACCGCGCCGGATAGCCAGTGTGCCGCTGAACGATCCGGGCATAACCGGCGCTGCCGAAGACGCTGACGCGCGCTGGCAGAGTCTCCTCCCACGCTTCCCGGTCGTCGATGGTGTAGACCATTTCCCGCATTCCACCCTCCTTCGCTCCCATGAATGATGACATCCGGCACACGGCGCCGCCCCGTCCTGATTGTGTGGAAGGGCAGGCGGCGGCGTGCACCCTTCGACAGGCTCAGGGTGCGCGCCGCTGGCAGACCCGAAACCTGATCTGCGATACTGCACGGGTTTACTGGCTGACAGCGATCACCGCGTGCTCCTCGGCGCGCAATTCCAGCGGCGGCACCCGCAAATACGCTGTTGTGCGCCGTTTGCGTGCGAAATCGTTGAAGGCGCGCTGCACCTGCACGGGCGTCAGGTTTAGCGCCGCCGCCACATCCGCCGCCGCCACATTGTGTTCCTGCGCGTACCAGAGCAAGTCCATCGTCTCGAACGGCAACCGGAAGAAGAACTCCTGCTGGGTCGTCGGGGCGCTGTAGGTATCGGATGTCGGCGGGCGACGCTGAATGACCTCCGGCACGTCGAGATACTGCGCCATCTGGTAGATCTGCGTTTTGTACAGATGCACAATCGGGCGAAGATCGGCGCCGCCGTCGCCATACTTCACGAAAAACCCCTGATCGTGCTCGTTCTTGTTTGGCGTACCCACGACGGCGTAGTTGCGCAGTTCGGCGTGGTAGTACACCAGCGCCATGCGCGTCCGCTGCTTGAAATTCGAGGCAGCAACGATCTGGGCGTATTCGCGCGGCGGCAGGCGCTTGCTCTTCACTTCGCCATCTGGTGTGATGATTTCCAGCGAGAAGACATTCAGCGTATCCGCATCGAGCAGGTTCTGCGGCAGCACAATGCGCATCTTGTAGCCAAGCGCGGCGTCGTACTCCGGGAAAATCCGGCGCACGGCTTCATCGCGGCGGCGGTAACAGCCAAACCCCTCGAGCACTGGCGTGATGTCTTCCAGGATTGGCTCGACGCCATAGCGCCGGGCGACCATCTCCGACAGATGCACCGTCTGCGGATCGGAGTCGCGTTCCGGCATCATCAGCGCGGTCACGCGCTGCGGTCCGAAGGCACGGACGCAGAGCGCCAGCGTCACCGCCGAGTCGACGCCGCCGCTGACACCGAGCGCCACCCCCTGACGGTGCAGGGTTCGGATGACGTGGTACTGCAACCAGTCGATGATGCGCTCTGTCTCAGCAGCCGCATCGATCTGCAGAATGCGCGTATCAAATCCCATAGACTCCTCCTACAGCCATGCCGCTTCTGATGCACACTTTGACATCATCCGCGTCTGAGAGCGGCGGCGGCAGACGAACATCGCGAATAAACTGCTCGACCAGCAGTTGGGTCGAGAGAATCCCGACCAGCGCCATATCCTCGGTTTCGCTCAGACGCACGCCGGATTGGGCTTTTTCTTTCAGGTGCGCAACCGCTGTCGGTTTGAACAGACCATTCGCCCGGATGTGGTCTGGTGAGAGAAGATGTTGCACGTAGTCCAGGTGCGCGTCGTTGAAGAAACTGCGGTGAATTGGCGCGCGATACGGTTGCTTGGGCCGCTGCCAGATGGCGTCTGGCAGCCAGGCGCGACTGACCTGGCGCAGGATGTACTTCTCGGTCAGACCGCGCAGCTTCAGGCGCGGCGGCAGGCGATTGGCAAACTCGATCACGCGATGGTCGAGGAAGGGAAAACGCCCTTCGACAGCGTGCGCCATGATCATCCGGTCGCCCTGCGCCGAGAGGAGGTACGGCGAGAGGAAAGTGGTAATCTCCAGATACTGCGCCTGATGGAGCGGATCCCACGCACTGAACGCTTCCGGGTAGCGCGGCGCGTGATCCGCCGGTTGCGCCAGCGCGTCGGCAGCCTGACGAATCTCGTCGCTGAAGAACCGGCGGGTGCGGCTAGTCGTGCGCCAGCGCGGGCGATGCGAGTAGTCCGGTGCGCTAGTGTCCATCAGCCCTTCACTGAAGAAGGCAGCCAGATATGCGCCATTGCTGGTTGCGAATCCGGCAATCCAGGGGTAAAGGCGGCGGAAGAGCAGCGGGCGCAGGCGCGACGCTGGCTGACGCGCCCAAAACCGCCGCACCTTCGCCTCTTTGAAAATGTCGTAGCCCGCCAGAAACTCATCGGCGCCTTCGCCCGTCAGCACCACGCGGTACGAATGGTCGCGCACCAGGTGCGAGAGGATGAAGAGCGGCGCCGGCGATGTGCGCAAGATCGGCGTTTCGGTGTGCCAGATCACCTCCGGGAAGACGCGCCCGATATCGGCGTGCGTCACATACGCTACCTGATGGCTGGTGCCGAGATGCTGCGCCATCTGGCGCTGGAATGGACTCTCATCGAACTCCGGGTCGCTGAAGGCGATTGAAAAGGTGTCGAGATGGTTACTGGCGTACCGGCGCACAATCGCCGCGACGGTTGAGGAATCCAGCCCGCCGCTGAGATACGCGCCGACCGGCACATCCGCGCGCAGACGGATCGTTGTCGCGTCGATCAGCAGATCGCGCAACTCCTCAACATACTCCTCCTCGCTGCGTTCCCGCTCCGGCGCGCCAAACTCAAGGCGCCAGTACGGTTGCACATCAATCCGTCCGTCTCGCGCAATCAGGTAATGACCCGGCGGCAGATCAACGATGTCACGAAAAACGGTCCGTGGCGCGAGGGTTCCCCAGAAGGTAAAAATCTGCTCCAGCGCCACCGGGTCGATTGCGCGTCGCACGCGCGGGTCCGCCATGATCGCCTTGATCTCCGATGCGAAGATCAAGGCTCCATCGACAATGGTGTAGAACAACGGGAGAATCCCGACCCGGTCGCGCGCCAGGAACAGCGTCTGTTCGCGCGCATCCCAGATGGCAATCGCAAACTGCCCGTTGAGATGCGCCAGACACCCCGGACCGTACTCCTCGTACAGGTGCAGGACCACCTCAGTATCGGTATTCGTCGTGAAGCGATGCCCGCGCGCTTCGAGGTCGGGGCGCAGTTCCACGTAGTTGAATATCTCGCCGTTGAAGACGATCCAGTAGCGCTCGTCTTCGCTGGCAATCGGTTGCTGCCCGCCGCTCAGATCGATGATGCTCAGCCGCGCATTCCCCAAACCAGCCCGGTCGTCGAGGTAGATGCCAAACTGGTCTGGACCGCGATGCCGGATCATCGCCAGCATCTGGCGCAGCGTTGCTTCGAGGATCGGGTGATCGCCCTGGATATTAACAATGCCCACAATTCCGCACATTGAAAGACTCCTGATCTTGCGACGATTCGCGTGGTCTGGCAATGGCGTTGCCACAGTGCAACCGGTGCCATGGTCGGACCGGTGGCCATCGGCGCACCGGTCCGACCATGGCACCGGTGGCCATGGGTGGAGACGTTGCAATGCAACGTCTCCACCCATGCCATACCGCCGTTTTTACCCATCCGCCGTCCTTGCCAATTCCCGCCGGGCGATCTTCCCGGATGCGTTTACCGGCAATTCATCGCGGAACTCCACATACCGCGGCACCATGAAATCTTCCAGACGCGCGCGGCAATGCGCCAGAATCTGCTTTTCGGTCAGGTCGGCGTTCTTCGTCACGACCCATGCCTTGATCGCCTGCCCCAGGATCGGGTCGGGCACGCCGACCACCGCCACCGCCGCCACTCCCGGCAGTTCGTAGATGACGTTCTCGACCTCCTTGGGAGCGACTTTCTCGCCACGGCTCTTGATGATGTCGTCTTTGCGCCCGACGAAGTACAGGTATCCCTCCTCGTCCATGCGGAACAGGTCGCCGGTGTAGCAGACGCGCTCCCCCGGCAACGGACCGGGGCGATACCGCTGTGCGGTCGCTTCCGGCGCCTCCCAGTACCCGCGCATAACATGTCGCCCGCGCACCACCAACTCGCCGACTTCGCCAGGTCCCAGCCGGTTGCCCTGTTCATCTTCCAACCAGACTTCGGTGCCGGGAATAGCGATGCCCACCGAGCCGGGGCGCCGCTCCAGCTCTTCCGGCGGCAGATAGAGGGTGCGTTTGGTTTCGGTCAGACCATACATCGAGTAGAGGCGCGCCCACGGAAACTTCCGGCGCAGTTCCAGCACGTGGCTCGGCGGCAGCGCCGCGGCGGTATTCGTCAGATACCGGATGCTCGACAGGTCGTACTGGCTCAGGTCCATGTGCAGCAGCATGGCGTAGATCGTCGGCACGCCGGGAAAACCGGTGACTCGCTCTTCTTCGACGCGCTTGAGAATCGCCGCCGGATACGCAAACGAACGCTCGAGCGCCAGCCTGCCGCCAAAACGAAAGGTCATCAATAACTGGTAGAGACCGTAATCGAAGGAGAGCGGCAGCATGTTGATGACGACGTCATCTTCGACATTCTGCAAGTACTCGATGATCGAGCCGCTGGCGAAGACGACGTTGCTGTGATCGCTCATCACGCCCTTCGGCTCGCCGGTGCTGCCCGAGGTGTAGATCAGGCACGCCAGGTCGAGATCGATGTTGACGCGCGGCAGCGGCGTCGCGTCATACTGCGCCTGAACCTCGTCGAAGTCAATGAAGCGGGGATGCGCCAGACGGGTTTCGGCGCGCTGATTGCAGAGCACGCCGATCTGAAGCGACGGGACGCTGTGTAGCAATGCGGATAGTTGCACATCCCTGATCTGCGCATCGACGATGATTGCCGAGGCGCGGCAGTCGTTCAGAATGGCGGTCAGTTTGTCCTGTTTGGTAGTCGGGTTGATGACCACGAAAACGCCCCCTGCCTTGAGCGCGGCGAAAATCCCGACGACTGCCTCGACCGAGTTGGGCGCAAAGATCGCTACCCGGTCGCCGCGCCGGATGCCGTGCTCGGCGAGCGCATGCGCCAGGCGATTGGTCATCTGATCGAGGTCGCGGTAGGTCAGCCGCCTGCCGTCGCAGACGAGCGCCACTTTCTCCGGCAGGCGCGCGGCGCTGTTGGTCAGAAAATCATGCACGAGCATAGGTTTCTCCCAGAGCAATCGCGGCAAGCGGCGCGCCGACGGCGACCGTTTCCTGTGCGCCATGCGCAAGTTTGCGCGCCACATACTCCGACAGTTTCGTCACTGAGTCGAAGTTTTCGGGGGTCAATTCGTGATCGGCGACGCTGACGCCAAACTGCGCCTCGATGAACGAGACCAGTTCAATGACGCCGAGCGAGTCCACAATTCCCTGTTCGAGAAACGAGTCGTCGTTGCTGTACACGAAGCCCTCGTCGCCAAACAGGAGGTTGTGCGTGATGTAGCCGCGAATCTGAGATGAAATGTCTGATGTGGTGATCTGCATACCCGTCATCCTCCTTCAGTTGATAATCTCGCGAACCAGCATGAACGCTTCTGCCGCCATCAAACCGGCGGTGCTGCCACGCACCTGCGCCAGCGCTTCCACGGCGCGCAAGGAGCGGGGGTGGGGCGGCTGTTTGAGTTCGTTGCGAAAACAGGCGAGCGCCTGGAGTTTGCGTTCCAGGACATCGATGATGTCCACAAACACGGTTGGCTTGAAGGCGCTCTCTTCGATTGGCGATGCCCAATCAGTCTCTGAGAGAGTTTCGTAACAGAGCAGACGCCGAACGGGACAGCGGTTGATCGGACGCGCCGCCACCAGCGTCGCCAGGTAGACGGCTTTGTGATCGCCATGCAGGTCGCCGCCAAATGGTGTGTAGACCACATCGGCGCCTACAGAGAAGATCGCCTCGCGGATAGCGTCCGCCAGTTCGTGCCCCGGCACCACATCAAGCCGTGGTGCCGGGAAGTCGAGGAAGAAGATCCCCGAACCGCCGAGCAATTGGTGCGCCGTCCGCGAATCTTGCCGGTCCTCCTCGTCCCGTTCCGGCGAAAATATCTCTGGAATACCGCGTGTGACCACCAGCGCATAGACTGCGTCGCCCCGCGCGATGTGACGCACTGTGACCCCGCCGCATCCAAGCACTTCATCATCGGGATGCGCCGCCACCACCAGAACCTTCATACCAGCACTCCTTTTCCCTTTCAGAACACATCACTCAAGAGCAGACTGAAGCGCATCGGCGGCGGATGATCCGTCAGCGGCGCATAGCACAGGCGCAACCGGTAATCGGTATGGCGTTCCATTGTCGCCGGATCGAGACCGATCATCCGGGCATGCACGCCGGTCATGCGCACCTGTCGCGCACCGGCGTGCGTCAGCAGCGCCGCCAGATCGTTCGCCGCCTCTTCAGGGCATTCGGTCAGTGCGTCGAGCACGGTCAGCGTGTCGTCGCGCTCCCGTTTGTAGATGATGGCGAGCCGTCCATTCACCAGCTCGGCGTGGTACGGGCACGCCAGACTGCGCCACTGCCGGTACGTCTCATCGCGCGGCGGTCCCGCCTCATCGGTCAGGCGCAGATGGGGCAATGCAGCGATGCTGTGCGGCGGACTGGCTAGCGACGCCGGACGCCAGTTGTACAATTCGGTCTCAACCAATGTCTTCCAGCCGAAGGCGCGCTGAAACAGTGCATACGAGTTCTTGTTCGGAAACCCCAGGATGAATGGCGCGTCCTCAGCCCGCGCCGCCTCGGTCGTTGCTGCGACCAGCCGATGAAAGGCGGGAAACCCGCGATGATCCGGGTGCAGCATGAGACTCATCGCCAGGTAGTAGCGGTAGACCTTCCCGCTGCTGTCCGTCAGCGCATGCGGCACGAGCGCGTGATGCCCGACCAGGTGATCGCCGTCCCAGCCCAATGCCACGATGGCATCGCCATACGGGTTGACGAAATAGAACCGCGACCATGCCATCTTGTTCGGGCGGTAGCCGAAGGTGCTGTCAAACAGGCGCTCGACCGCCTCGAACAGCGCCTCCGCTTCAGAGGCGGAGCGGATGAGTGTGACATGCATGGCTCACCATCCCTGCGATTGCCCGGCATGGCGCGCGTCGGGCGCTTGTCCCTGACTCTGCGCCAGCACGCCGAGAAATTCGGGAACCTGACCATTGGCGCTGCGCTCGACCCCCTCGCGCGCCAGCACCACGCGCACCGTGCCGAACAGGATGCGCAGATCGGTCCAGAGGTTGATGTGATCGACATACCAGACATCGTGCGCCAGGATTTCGTCCCACGTCTGATTGCTGCGCCCGTGGAGCACGGCTTCGCACGTGATGCCGGGCAGCACATCGAGACGCCGGCGCTGCTCCGACGTATACCGGTCGATGTACTTCATCAGCAACGGTCGCGGTCCGACCAGACTGAGCTCGCCGCGCAGCACATTGAACAACTGCGGCAATTCGTCCAGGCTGGTGCTGCGCAGGAATTTGCCAAAGGGCGTGAGGCGCTGCTCATCGGGCAGCAGGTTGCCCTGCGCATCGCGCGCGTTGGTCATGCTGCGAAACTTGTAAAGCCTGAACGGTTTCCCATCCTTTCCGGCGCGCTCCTGGGTGAACAATACCGGCGATCCCATGTTGATCCGAATCCACAGCGCGAGGATCGCCATGACCGGCGCCAGCACGATCAGCGCCGGAACAACCAGAATCAGGTCAAATGCGCGTTTGCCGTATCTGCGATACATGAGCGGTCCTCCTCTAGATTGTTGTTGGCGCCAGGGCCTGTCGCTCACTCAACGCCGCCGCGTACAACTGATCGTGCAGCGCAATAATGCGCTCCAGGTCGTACCGCTTCGCCTGCTCCAATCCGCGCG
>DAOTWI010000787.1:0-2896 GCA_034436075.1 Roseiflexus sp. | reverse complement strand
GGGCGCCCCGATGCGCCGTTGAATGAGCCGTTCGACCCGGCAGGCGCCGAGTCTCCCGGCGAGGTCTGGCTGTGGCAACCAGGGGCGGCGCCATCGATCCGCCTGATCAGCAACGTCGATTTCGCCTCGCCGCTCGCCTGGCTGCCCTAGAACCAGCGCCTTACTTTCCGAGCGCCCGCAACACCTTTGGCGGCAACACCCAGAGCAGCGAGCCGGCGCTGAGTTCAAGCGATGAAAGGTCAACGAGCGCCAGCCCGCCTTTCTTCATCACCACCCGGCTGCCTCCTGTCAGATCAGCGATCATGCCGCTGAGGTCCGGCTCGTGACCGACGACCATAACGCTCTTCGCGCGCGGCATGTCCGCCAGGAGATCGAGCAGCGTCGCCGCATTGCATCCCGGCGCCAGCGCACCGACCGTTTCAGGAGCGACATCCAGTGCAGCGCCGACGATCTCGGCGGTTTCACGGGCGCGGGTCAGCGGGCTGCTCAACAACCGGTCGAGCGCCACGCCAAGTCGCCGCAGTCCGCGCGCGCTAATGCGCATCTTCTCGACGCCTTCGGGGGTGAGCATGCGCGCCGAGTCGCTGCCGTCGTTCGAGCGATCTTCCGCAATCGCGTGGCGGAGCAGGTAGAGTTCCATTGCTTCACTCCTTTGTGGTGTATAATTGAAACCCGATAGAGCAATCAACCATCTCTGGAAAATCATGCCTGCACCTGTCGAATGGCTGGCGTTGGCTTCGACAGGCTCAGCCAACGCCGATTGCGAGATTGTCCGATTTCTGGTTGATTGTCCGGGAAAGATGTTGCCTTGCGCGTCGCGCCTCTTGCCTCATGCCTCTCACCTGAAGCCTATGCACGAATCACTACCAGTTCTCGATTTTGGCTCGCAGACGGCGCAACTGATCGTTCGCCGGCTGCGTGAACTCGGCGTCTACAGCGAACTGCTGCCGCACGACGCGCCAGCAACTGACGTGCTGGCGTTGCGACCGCGCGGCATTGTTCTTTCCGGCGGTCCGGCGAGCGTCTATGAGCCGGGGGCGCCGCAGATGCCGCTATGGCTCCTCGAAAGCGACCTGCCAGTGCTTGGCATTTGCTACGGGATGCAGTTGCAGGCGCACGCGCTTGGCGGGCGCGTCGAAGGCATGCAGAGCCGCGAGTTCGGTCCGGCGGAGATCACCGTCGTCGATCCCGGTCCGCTGTTTGCCGATACTCCGGCGCAGCAACAGGTGTGGATGAGCCACGGCGATCATATCGCTGCGCTGCCTCCCGGATTTCGCGCAATGGCGCACAGCCCCGGTGCGCCATTCGCCGCCGCCGGGGACGACCGGCGGCGCTGGTATGGCATTCAGTTCCACCCCGAAGTCGTCCATACCCGCTTCGGACGCGATCTGCTGCGCAATTTTGCGTTCCGCATCTGTGGTTGCCACGGCGACTGGCAGCCGGAGAACTTTGTCGCCGAGGCGATTGAGCGCGTGCGCGCGCAGGTCGGCGATGGGCGGGTGATCTGTGCGCTCTCCGGCGGCGTCGACTCGGCAGTGGCTGCGCTGATCGTCCACCGCGCCATCGGCGACCGGCTGACCTGCGTGTTTGTGGACAACGGATTGCTGCGCCAGGGTGAAGCTGAACAGGTTGTCGCCACATTCCGTGAGCATTTTCATATTCCCCTGATCGCCGTTGATGCAGCGGACGAGTTTCTCAGCGCGCTTGCCGGCGTTGCCGATCCCGAACAGAAGCGCAAAATCATCGGCGAAAAGTTTGTGCGCATCTTCGAGCGCGAAGCGCGTCGCATCGAAGGGGCGCGCTTCCTGGCGCAGGGCACCCTTTACCCCGACGTAATCGAAAGCAAAGCGCCCGATCGACAAAAGGGCGTCACCATCAAAACCCATCACAACGTCGGCGGGCTGCCTGCCGATATGCAGTTGACCCTGGTTGAACCGCTACGCTACCTGTTCAAAGACGAAGTGCGCGCCGCCGGTCTTGCCTTGGGTCTGCCGGAAGACTGGGTCTGGCGCCATCCCTTCCCCGGACCCGGGCTTGCTGTGCGCGTGCTTGGTCCTGTCACGCGCGAGCGCCTTGCAACGTTGCGCGCCGCTGATGCCATTTTTATGGAAGAATTGCGCATTGCCGGATTATACCGCGCAACACAACAGGCGTTTGCAGTGCTGCTGCCAGTGCGCAGTGTCGGCGTGATGGGTGATGGACGCACCTACGCCGATGTGGTGGCGCTTCGCGCCGTCACGACTGAGGACTATATGACAGCGGATTGGGCGCGCCTCCCCGCCGACCTGCTGGCGCGCGTCAGCAGCCGCATCGTGAACGAAGTCCCCGGCGTCAACCGCGTCGTGTACGACATCTCCTCCAAGCCCCCGGCAACTATCGAGTGGGAGTAGCCGCCGGGTGCAGCTGCCAGCGATTGAAATCGCCCCTGACGGGCCTGCGGCCGACCGTCCGCCTTCGCGGACGGGAATGGTGGCGTCCACGCAGGTGGACGCCCGGCGGAACGCCTGCCCGGCGCGACTTCAGTCGCCAGCCCAGGCGCAGCGTAGCAGGGTCGCGCTTGCTTGCCGACTGACCATTCGTGCCTGGACCCATAGCCGCCGGTTATCGTTCCTCTACCGCAGCGCGTTATGTTCACTCTTGAATGGCGCGCTGCGTCTGGTATGCTGTGCGTGATTGCTATTGCATCCTATTGCAACCTGTTGCAACGTCGCAGCCGTGAACGATTTACTGACGACCCGCGAAGTACAGGACCTGCTGAAACTGGATCGAACCACCGTCTATCGCATGCTCAAAGAAGGGCGGCTGGCGGGGGTGAAGGTCGGGCAGCAGTGGCGTTTTCACCGGCGAGAAGTCGAGGCGCTGCTCCAGGGCGCTTCACCCGCTGCGGCAGGGCATT
>DAOTWI010000786.1:0-11306 GCA_034436075.1 Roseiflexus sp. | reverse complement strand
GGCCCCGCCGCGCCAGCAGCAACGCCAGCCGGTTCTGGCTCAGCGGCAACGCCTGCCGCTCCCGCGCCCGCCGGCGGAACGGACGCAACGCTTTCGGAGTTTGGCGACCTGCCGCGCCACGAGACGCTGATCGTCGACATCCTGACCGGTCGCGTCGGTTCGCCAGACGACTTCAACAACTGGGTTGGGTGGAAGTGGCGTGATCGCGGCATGCAGAACCTTGCCAACGAACCGCTCTGGTCGGTGGATTTCGCTACCGGCAAGATCATCCCGGGTCTTGCGGATGGCGATCCGGTCTACAATGCGGATTTCACCGCGCTGACGATCCCGCTGCGCAAAGGGGTGGCGTGGCACGACGGCACGCCGTTCACGGCGGCGGACGTGGTGTTCACCGTCGAGACGCTGATGAAGCACGAGGGTTTCGGCGACAACAGCTTCTTCGTGGAGAACGTCAAGTCGGTCTCCGCTGTTGATGATCACACCGTTGCCTTCGAATTGAAAGCGCCGAACTCACGCTTCCACACTCGCTTCCTGGATCGCTGGGGCTGCACCTGGATTATGCCCAAGCACATCTGGGAGAAGGTGGAAGACCCGGTGACCTTCAAGTTCAACCCCTTCATCGGCACCGGTCCCTACAAACTGCACAGTTTCGACCCCTCCGGCTTCTGGACGATCTGGGAAAAGCGAGCCGACTGGGACAAGAGCCCGACTGGCATCATGTACGGCGAGCCCAAGCCGAAATATGTTATCTTCCGCTACTTCGCCAACGAGGGCGCCAAGATTCTGGCGCAGTTGACGCATCAGGTCGATGTGGTCAATGTGTCGTCCGACGGTCTCAAGGCGGTGCTGACGCAGTGCGATTCGTGCCGCGCGTATCAGTTGAACTGGCCCTACGTCGTTAATAATGACCCGGCGCAGACTGGCATTACGTTCAACACCGCCAGAGCGCCGTATGACAATCGCGATGTGCGCTGGGCGTTGCTGCTGGCGATCGACATCGCCGAGTATATGGGCATCGCCGTCGATGGCACGGGCGCGCTCAGCCCGGTCCACATCCCCTCGCTGTCCAACTATCCCAAAGATTTCATCCAGCCGATGCTGCCCTGGCTGAAGGAGTTCACCCTCGATATCGGCAACGGCGAAACGTTCAAGCCCTTCGACCCGGACGCTTCGCAGCGCATTGCGGAATACGCCCGCTCGCGCGGCTACGCCGTGCCCGACGATCCCGCCGAGCAGGCGAAGTTGTTTGGCTATGGCTGGTACAAATACGCGCCCGATGTCGCCGAGAAGTTGCTGCTCAAGAACGGCTTCAGCAAGACCTCGGACGGCAAATGGCTGTTGCCCGACGGCACGCCCTGGAAGCTGCGCTGTCTGACCGGCACGCAACTGGCGACCAGCATGGGTGAGCGCAACTGTGTTGCTGCCGTGCAGCAGTGGAAGAAGTTCGGCATCGACGCTGAGGTATATTCTTCGGAAGCGTCAGCCAGCCTGAACGCCACTGGCGATTTCGATGTCTCCAGCAACTGGCCCGCACAGGAACCGTGGGGTGCGGGACCGGACCTCTACCGTGTGCTCGACTACTACAACTCGGCGTATGTGAAGCCAGTCGGCGAGAACACCAGCGGCCACCCGTCGCGCTGGTCGAGCCCGGAGATGGATAGCGTCGTCGAGAAACTGCGCCAGACCGATCCCACCAACTACCAGGCGGTGGTTGATGTCGGCATCGAAGGATTGAAGATCGCCGTGCGCGAGATGCCGGGCATTCCGACCTTCGGCTACGTCGGGTTTATTGCCTGGGATCAGACCTACTGGACGAACTGGCCCGGCGCTGAAAATCCGTACACACAACCGTACACGCACTGGGGTCCGTTCAAGTATATGACGCCGTTCCTGCAGCCGACGGGCACGCGGTGAGTGAAAGGTTGAAGGTTGCACGTTCAACGTTCAACGTTGAACGTGCAACCTCAGGGTGAGGGCCGCGTCGCCCTGGGAGAGGGACGGGTGTGAGGGCCGCGTCGCCCGGGAGGAGGGTGGGAACATAGATCGAGAACCTCGGAAGGGAACCTGCGCATGTTTCTAAAGCAATACTTGATTCCGCGGTTGATCCAGTATGTACTGGTCATTCTGCTGGGCATCACGGCGGTCTTTTTCATCCCGCGGCTGCTGCCGAACGATCCGGTGCTGCGCACCATCGCCGAGATGCGGGCGCGTGGCTCCTATCTGGAACCAGGGGCGATGGACAAGATCATCTCCGACTTGCAGCAGATGTATGGGCTGGAGGGATCGTTGTTCGACCAGTATGTGGCGTTCTGGGGACGGCTCTTCCGCGGCGATCTTGGCGTATCGTTCTTTCAATTTCCGACGCCGGTGCTCGACCTGATCGTGACGGCGCTGCCGTGGACAGCAGGGTTGCTGCTCACCACCACATTGCTATCCTGGGCAATCGGCAATCTGATCGGCGGATTTGCCGGATACTACGCCAGCCGGAGTTGGTCGCGCACCCTTGATGCCATAGCGATGGTGGTTCGCCCGCTGCCCTACTACATCTTCGCCTTCGCGTTGCTGCTGCTCTTTGCCTATCTCTTGCGCTGGTTTCCGGTTTCGGGCGGCGCCAGAATCGGGATGCGCCCATCCTGGACATGGCCCTTCGTTCAGAGTGTGCTCTGGCACTCGGTGCTGCCAGCCCTGTCGATCTTCATATTGAGCGCCGCCGTCTGGTTTCAGACGATGAAACTGGTAGTGCAGAATGTCAATGCCGAAAGTTTTGTCGCCTACGCCAAACTGAGCGGCGTTCATGAGAGCCGGATTGTCTCGCGCTATGTTATTCGCAATGCGTTGCTGCCGCAGATTACTGGTCTGGGTCTGTCGCTTGGTCTGATCTTCAGCGGGGCGCTGATCACCGAGATCGTGTATTCCTATCCGGGATTGGGCACACTGCTCTATAATGCGATCGTCAACGGCGATTACAACCTTATTATGGGCATCACGATCTTCTCGATCATTGCCATTACCACCAGCGTGCTGATCGTCGATCTGATCTACCCGTTCTTCGACCCGCGAATCCGGTATATGTAGGGAGTTCGGGCAGGTGAAACTCTTTCGCGACCTCCTCAGAGATTATCGTTTTGCTGTCGCCTTCTGGGTGTTGTGCCTGCTACTGGCGTTTGCGGCGCTCTCATTGTTTTCGCCCTACGACCCGACGCGCTGGGGGCAGGTTCCGCGCGATCTGCGCCCCTCCGCAGAGTACTGGCTGGGAACCGACTCTAATGGTCAGGATGTGTTCTGGAATGCCACCTTCGCCGTGCGCAACTCGCTGATTATCGCCGTGATCGCGGGCGTCGTCTCGCGGATCATTGCGGTGATCGTGGGGATGGTGGCCGGGTATCGCGGCGGCATGTGGGACCGGGCGCTGATGTTCCTGAGCGATAGTCTCCTGGTCATTCCGCTCTTTCTGATTATTGTCATGATGGCGATGCTGATCCGCGCCAGCCTGAACCTGGCAACGCTCGGGTTGTTGCTGGCATTCTTCGGCTGGGCATGGGACGCGCGCCTGATCCGGTCGCAGATTCTGAGCCTGCGTGAGCGCGATTTTACGCAGACCGCCACGCTCTCCGGCACAGGCACGCTCAAACTGGCGCTCAATGAGTATATGCCCTATACGACGCCGCTGATCTTCTCGACCCTGATCAACAACATGGCATGGGCGATCGGGTTGGAGATCACGCTGGCGATCCTGGGTTTGCTCGATATGTCGATTCCGACCCTGGGGACGATGCTCTACTGGGCGATCAACTACCAGGCGATCCTGTTGGGGCGCTGGTGGTGGGTGATGACGCCGATCACGCTGTCGGTGATGCTGTTCATCGCCCTCTACTGGCTGTCGGTCAGTATCAGTGAATATCTCGATCCGCGCACGCGCGTGCAGCGCGTCGGCGCCTGATAGGAAGATCAACCAGACATTGGACAATCTCGTGATCGGCGTTGGCTGAGCCTGTCGAAGCCAACGCCAGCCGCGCTGCCGGGACAGGCGCGATTGTCCGGGTTTGGGTTGATTGCTCTATGAGACATGTATCATGGGTGATGCAATTCTGCGCGCAGAGGCGCTCCGCGCCTTTTATGCGCTCGACATGTACGGCAAAACGAAAATCATCAAAGCGGTCAACGACGTCGATCTGGCGATCCGTGAGAATGAAATCTATGGCATCGCCGGTGAGAGCGGGTGCGGGAAATCAACGCTGCTCAAGGCGCTCGCCGCGGCGGTCGAACCGCCGCTGCGCCTGATGGGCGGGAAGGTCTGCTATCGCGTCAATGGCGCCGAGATCGATGTTGCGACGCTCTCGCAGGAAGAGAAACGCCGGTTACGCATGACTCATGTCGCGTATGTGCCACAGGGGTCCATGAGCGTGCTCAACCCGGTGGTGCGCATCCGCGACACCTACCGCGACTTCATCGAAAGCCATCTGGATGTGCATCAGAAGAGCGAAGCCTTTGCGCTTGCCCGCGAGCATCTGGTAGAACTCGGGCTGCCGCCGAAAATCCTTGACGCCTATCCGCATCAATTGTCGGGCGGTATGCGCCAGCGTGTGACGATTGCGCTGGCGACGTTGCTCAAGCCGCGCATCATCATCGGCGATGAGCCGACGACGGCGCTCGATGTCGTCGTGCAGCGCGGCGTGGTGCAATTGCTCAGGGATGTGCAATCCCGGCTGAAGAACACCATCGTGCTGGTGACGCACGATATGGGGGTGCATGCGAATATTGCCGACCGCATCGGCATTATGTATGCCGGCAAGATCGTCGAAGAAGCGCCGACCGACCGCATCTTTGGCGCGCCGGCTCACCCATATACGCGGTATCTGATCAATTCACTGCCCAGATTTGGCGATAAAACGCCGCGTGAGAGCGTGCCAGGAAGCCCGCCGTCGCTCGCCAATCTGCCATCCGGTTGTCCATTCCATCCGCGCTGCCCCCACGCGATGGAGATCTGTAAACGCGAGATGCCAGGCTTCACGCAGGTTGCGCCAGATCACCGGGTCGCCTGCTGGTTGGTTGAAGAGGGAAAGTATGGAAAAGCTGCTTGAAGTTGAGAATCTGACCAAAATCTTCACCCTCGGCAGCGTGATCTCACGAGTGAAAATCACGGCAGTCGATGATATTTCGTTCTTCATCAAACCGGCGGAAATTGTTGCGCTAGCGGGCGAGAGCGGGTGCGGCAAATCGACGACAGCGCGCATCATCATGGGGTTCGAGCGCGCGACATCCGGCGCGATTATTCACAACGGCAGGCGCGAAGGCAAGAACGAGAAGGTCTGGTTCACCGAAGGCATTCAGGCGATTTTCCAGGACCCCTTCGCCACCTTCAATCCGTTGCGCACCGTCGAACGCTATTTCTTCGAGACGATCCAGAACTACCGGCTGGCGTCGAGCAAACAGGAGGCGATTGAACGGATCGACGCCAAACTGCGGCTGGTGGGTCTGACCTACGACGACCTGGCGGGCAAATACCCCAGCGAGTTTTCCGGCGGTCAGTTGCAGCGTATTTCGATTGCGCGCGCCTTGTTGACCGATCCAAAACTGATTATCGCCGATGAGCCGGTCTCGATGGTCGATGCATCGTTGCGGATGTCGATCGTCAATCTGTTCAAGCGGCTGCGCGACGATTTTGGCGTGAGCGTGCTCTACATTACGCACGACCTGGCGACGGCGTACTATGTGTGCGATCGCATCGCTATCATGTTCCGCGGCAAAATCGTCGAAATGGGGACGGTCGAACAGGTGTTGATGGCGCCGAAGCACCCCTACACGCAATTGCTGCGCGCATCGATCCCGGAAGCAGACCCCGCGCATCGCTGGCAGGGGGTGATCCGCCTCTCCGATACCGAGCAGGACGAGTATCTGCGCCAGGGGTGTCGCTTCGCCGGGCGCTGCCCGCACGCTATGGATGTCTGCCGCCGCGTGACGCCGCCGCAGTTCGCGGTCGATGGCGCACAGGTCGCCTGCCATCTGTACGCGGAAACGCCGCGCAGCGACGAAGTTCTGATTGCATCACAAGGTTAATGAATCATGTCTGACACAACCACCACCACCTATCCGTACCAAAACCCCAGCCTTCCCATCGAACAGCGCGTTGACGACCTGATTAGCCGGATGACGATCGAAGAAAAGGTGGCGCAACTGGGGAGTCGCTGGATCTACGAGATCGCCGATGAACGCGGGTTGAACCGGCAGTGGGCGCAGGAGCGAATGGCGCACGGTCTGGGTCAGGTGACGCGGCTGGCTGGCGGCAGTGTGCTCGGTCCGGTCGAAACCGCGAAACTGGCGAACCAGATTCAGAAGTTTCTGGTCGAAGAGACGCGGCTGGGCATCCCGGCGCTGATCCACGATGAGTGTTGCAGCGGGTTCCTCGCCAATGGCGCCACCAGTTTCCCGCAGATCATCGGCGTCGCCAGCGCGTGGGAACCGGAACTGGTTGAGGCGATGACCAGCGTCATTCGCCAGCAGATGCGCGCCGCCGGCGTGCACCACGGGCTGGCGCCGGTGCTCGACATCGCCCGCGATCCGCGCTGGGGACGCACGGAGGAAACGTTTGGCGAAGACCCGTACCTTACCTCGGTTTTGGGCGCCGCCTATATTCGTGGATTGCAGGGCGCTGGCTGGTCGGAAGGCGTGATGGCGACCGGCAAACACTTCGTGGGGTACAGTGCATCGGAAGGCGGTCTCAACTGGGCGCCGGCGCACATCACCATGCGCGAGTTGCGCGAGGTCTATCTGGCGCCATTCGAAGCGGCGGTGCGCGCCGCGCGGCTGGCGTCGATGATGCCTGCCTACCACGAAATCGACGGTGAGCCGTGCAGCGCCGCGCCGTGGTTGCTGACCGGCATTCTGCGCGAGGAATGGGGGTTTGAGGGGCTGGTTGTTTCCGATTATATGGCGATCGATCAGTTGCGCAACTATCACAAACTGGCGCGCGACAAGGCGCACGCAGCGCATCTGGCGCTCGAAGCGGGCATGGATATTGAACTGCCGAACGTCGATGCCTATGGTCAATCACTGATCGATGCCATCGCGGCTGACGATATTCCAGTCGAGTGGATTGATCGATCAGTGCGCCGCATTCTGACGTTGAAGTTCGCCTTCGGGCTATTCGAAAACCCCTACGTTGATCCCGACGCCGTGCCCGCGGTGTTCGATACGCCCGCGCAGCGCGAACTGGCGCGCGAGATTGCCCGCAAATCGATTGTGCTGCTCAAGAACGAGGGCAATCTGTTGCCGCTGCCGAAAACCCTCGGCGCTCTTGCGGTCATCGGACCCAACGCCGACAGCAAGCGCAATCTGCTGGGGGATTATTCCTATCCGGCGCATATCGAAACGCTGATTACGCTGAGTCAACTCGGCTTCTCCGAGCATCCGCTGCCGAATTCGATCCATCTCGTCGAAACTGGCGCCTCGATGATCTCGATTGTCGAAGCGATCCGGCGCGCTGTGTCGCCAGCGACGGAGGTATTCTACGCCAGAGGGTGTGACGTCAATTCGGCGTCGACCGACGGGTTTGCCGAAGCGGTCGAAGCGGCGCGCAAGGCGGATGTGGCGATCGTCGTCGTGGGCGACAAGGCGGGCTTGACGCCGGACTGCACCTCCGGCGAGTTCCGCGACAGCGCGCACCTGACCCTCCCCGGCGTGCAGCAACAACTGGTCGAGGCGATCCTGGCGACAGGAACCCCGGTGGTGCTGGCGCTGGTCACCGGACGTCCGTATGCCATCCCGCACCTTGTCGAAGCAACGCCAGCAGTCGTTGAAGCGTGGCTGCCAGGAACAGAGGGAGCGGCGGCGCTGGCGGATGCGCTCTTTGGCGATATCAATCCTGGCGGCAAGTTGCCGATCACCTTCCCGCGACACGTGGGGCAGGTTCCGCTTTTCTATTCACATCGACCGTCGGGGGCGCGATCATTCTTCTACGGACCGTATGTGGATGAAAGCAACCAGCCGCTCTTTCCGTTCGGCTTCGGGTTGAGCTACACGCAGTTCGCGTTCGAGAACCTGACCGTGACGCCTGAAGCGACGACCAATGGCGTGGTGCAGGCGTCGGTGGAGGTGATCAACACCGGAGAGCGGAGCGGCGACGAGGTCGTGCAACTCTACACGCGCACCGAAGGCGCCAGCGTTACCCGACCGGTCAAAGAACTGCGCGGCTTCAAGCGGGTGCATCTCGCTCCAGGTGAGCGGAAGCGCGTGGTCTTTACCCTGCCGGTTGAACTGCTTGCATACTATGATGCAACAATGCACCTCGCCGTTGAGCCGGTGACGGTGCATGTCATGGTCGGCAACTCGTCGGCGCACCTGCCGCTGTGCGCATCAGTCCGGTTGACCGGCGAGAAGCGGATCATCACGCGCCGCACAGCCTACTTCTGCGAGGTGGACGTGACGCCGGTCGGGGATTGATCGGATAACGCACTGCGACATGTGTGCTATAATACGAGCCTGTCGCAACGCAGCGACCGCCTCATCGCCGAGCCGGTTGTCTGGTCTGCATACCTCACAGGAGCGTAGATAGCGCCAATGGATCGCATTCTCGTGACTGAAACGATTGCCGGGGAAGGGCTTGCCCGGCTCCGCGCCGCTGCGCATGTCGATGTTCGCACCAATCTCGACAAAGCCGGTCTGATCGCCATCCTTCCCGAATACGACGCCCTGATCGTCCGCAGCGCCACGAAAGTCACCGCTGATGTGCTGGCGGCGGGAACCCGCCTGCGCGTCGTGGGGCGCGCCGGAACCGGGGTGGACAATATTGACCTCGATGCCGCCACGCGCCAGGGGATCGTGGTGGTCAATGCACCGGCGTCGAACAGCGTCGCCGTGGCGGAACTGACCATCGGGCTGATCCTGAGCCTGGCGCGTCACATCCCACAGGCGCACAGTTCGGTTGTTGCGGGGAAATGGGAACGCAACCGCTTCATGGGATTCGAGGTGCGCGGCAAGACGCTGGGGCTGATCGGGTTGGGGCGAATCGGCGCAGAAGTGGCGCGCCGCGCGCGTGGTCTGGAAATGCACGTTGTCGCCTACGATCCGGTCGTTTCGACCGAACGCGCGGCGCAGCTTGGCGTGATCCTCGCCCCGCTTGAAGAAGTCCTGGCGCAGTCCGATATCGCGTCGCTCCATGTGCCGCTGATCGATTCCACCCGCAACCTGATCAATGCAGAGCGCCTGGCGCAGATGAAACGCGGCGCGTATCTGATCAACGCGGCGCGCGGCGGCGTGGTGGACGAAACGGCGCTGCTCGACGCGATCAACAGTGGTCATCTGGCTGGCGCCGCCTTCGACACCTATTCGACCGAGCCGCCGGTCGGTAATCCGCTCATCGGTCATCCGCGCGTGATTACCCTGCCGCACCTGGGCGCCTCCACAGTTGAGGCGCAGGCGCTGACCGGCGTCGATGTCGCTGAAGGCGTCCTGGTGGCGCTGGCGGGCGGGTCGCCACACTATGCGGTGAACGCCCCCTACATCCCGCCGGAGCATCGCGGTCTCGTCGCGCCCTACGTCGATCTGGCGCGGCGGCTTGGCATGCTTTGCGCTGGTCTGGTCCACGATCCGGTGCACAATTTCGAGATTGAGTATCGTGGTGAACTGGCGACGGTCGATACCACCCCGGTGCGACTGGCGGTGTTGCAGGGGTTGCTGGCGGGCGCCCGCGAGGAGCGGGTGACGCCGGTGAATGCGCCGATCCTGGCGCGTGAAGCGGGGTTGAAATTGACCGAGTTTTCGACTGAAGATGCCGGAAACTTCTCGGGGTTGCTGGTGTTGCGCGCGCAAACGAGCGATGGTGCGCGTGAGTTTGCCGGAACGATGCTGCGCGGCGAACCGCACGTCGTTGAAGCCGACGGCTTCTGGGTTACGTTCGTGCCCGCTGGTCCGATGCTCTTCACCTACCACCGCGACCGTCCCGGCATGATCGGGAAGGTCGGCACGCTCCTTGGCGAGGCGGACGTCAACATTGCCAGTATGGATGTGGGGCGGCTGGCGCCACGCGAGCAGGCGATGATGGTGTTGCGCCTGGACGACCCGGTGCCGCCGCACGTCATTGCGCGCCTGCGCGAAGAACCGGATATTCAGCACGCAACGACGTTGATTATTTAGCCGCTATGCCAGGCGCGCCTGCAACGCCAGCAGCCCGGCTGCCAGCAGCGCCAGCAGCAGGATCAGGTCGAGTCCCGAATAGATACGCGCCCAGCGCAGCGCCGGTTGACGGCGTGCGCTGCGGTGAACGACCCACAGTGCAGCGCCGAGCGCCAGCGGCGGCAGCGCAATGCGCCACCAGTCATTGGCGCCGTCGCGGGTCAACAGCGCAATACCTGGCAGTGCGGCAATAAGGATGAGACCCAGCGCCCGCAGGCGCATGCCAGGGCGCAGTTCATCGGGTGCGGCGAGCGCGAATGGCCCGACCTCGATCAGCGGCGGCAAGGCGAGGATCAGCGATCCCGCGCCAAGCCAGAACCACACCGTCTGCTGAAGAGGAGCGGCGCCCTCCGGGATGCGCAGCAACCCCGCCACCTCCAGCGTTCCCGTTCCGAGCGACAGAAGGACGAGAGAAAGAACGAGCGGCGGATAGCCATTCAGCGCCGTCGCCAATCGCTGCACCCCTCGCACGTGGTCGTTTCCCTGCAAGTCGGTTGCGATTGCCAATAGCCGGGGCCACTCCAGCAATGCGATGATGGCGATCAGATCAATGGAGCGCGGCAGCGCCGCTGCGCCCGGCAGCGGCAACAGCGCCACGCCGAGCCATGGGAGAACAACCGCGCTTGCAGTCATTGGCGAGGCAAGCCACAACGCCGGAAGGAAAAGAAGTCCGGCTTGCGCGCGCCGCCGCTCGACCGCTTCCGCGAGCCACACCGCAACGAGCAGGCATGCCCCGCCAGGGAAGATCAGCAGCCGCGACCACGCCAGACCCAGAAATGACAGCAACTCAGCGATCGTCATTGTCCGACGCTTTCGTTGCCGGTTCGCCGAGCCAGGGAACAGCGCGGCGCAGATCGTTCAGCGCCTCGTCGTATGCTATCGAGGCAGGGAAAGAAGAGTCGATTGCCGGTGTCGGGCGTAGCAACCGTGCCAGGAGGTAGACCAGCGCACTCAGCACGACCATTAACCCGGCGGCGCCGATGGTTTGCAGCGCCGTCATGCCGGTGCGCGCCGAGTTGACCATCGCCAACCCGACCCAGGGCCAGACATTGATGTCGCCGTAGACGCTCAACCCGCCCTGTAACTGCTCGATGACCGGCTGAACGAGGAGACGCACGACCAGCGGCGATGCCACG
>DAOTWI010000785.1:0-7346 GCA_034436075.1 Roseiflexus sp. | reverse complement strand
GTGCCCGCCGTCACCTCCCAGCGCGCCAGACCCTTCTCGCTCTGCGATGCGCGCTGCGCGACCTGCGTCCATTCCTCCGTCAGCGGCGTGTCGGCGTCGATGACGAAGGGCAACCCGTCACGCAGCAATGTCGCGTCCATATCGGCGCCGTCCGCCATACGGCGCATTGCCTGCCAGCCGCTGCGCACAAAGGCTTCCTCGACGGCTGCCAGCGCAGCGGCGCGCAGGTCGTCGTTCGGGAAATGATAGCCCCATTCGCGTTCACGGAACGTTGAGTGTTGCAGATCGAGCAATTCGCGGTAGAGCGACGGGTCCTCTCGCCAGGCGCGCGCTGTCAGCAGCGCGAACAAGAGGGTGTTTTCGGTTGGAACTATCGCCCCGTCCCGGCGGATCGTCAGGTAGTAGTGCGACGACTCCTCGACTGCGGCGATGAAGCCGTTCGCTGCATTCTGTCCCAGGGCTTGCTTGATCTGCGAGTGACCATTGCGGATGATATGCACCCCGAACCCCTGCCGCGCAATGCGCATGATCGCCAGCGGGTTGGCTTTGAGATCGACGTACAGATGAGGGTGGGGAATATCAGGGAAGATGGCGCGCAGTCGCGGCGCCAGCGCGACCAGGTTGAACGCCGGGCTGAGTTGCCGTCCATCGGGCGCAACAATATCGAGACGATCACCGTCGCCGTCGAAGAACATGCCGAGGTCGAATCCGCCCCCGCGCAACAGTTCCAGCGATGGCGCAATCGAGGCATGCACCGCCGGGTTGGGCGCCCCCGCCGGAAAATGCCCATCCGGCACCAGATTGCGCGGCTCGACATCCGCCCCTGCAATGGCGAACGCCCGCAGCATCTCCTGCCCTGCCGCCCCTGAGAGGAAATCCTGCACAATCCGCAGCCCTGCCAGCGCGCCAGGACCGACGCCAGCCAGGCGCATGGCATCACGCACGTGGTCTTCGAGATAATCGACGAGGCGCAATCGTCCGCCGCGCCGCGGCTCAGGGCGCACGCCGTGTTCGTACAACGCGCGCAGCGCCTGCAACCCGCCGCCAGGACCGCACCCTTCCGCGATCGGTTGCACGCCAGGCGCGACGATCTTCTGCCCGGTGTCGCCGGCGGGGTTGTGTGATGCGCCATACATAATCCCCGCCGCATCCGGATGCCGCATACAGGTGTAGTAGAACAGGCAGGCGGAACTGACCTGCGGCATTGCCAGCACCTCGAACCCCAACTCGCGGAAGATGCGGATGCCCTGCTCGAGATACTGAGCGCCAGACAGACGCGCGTCGCGGCAGAGCACGACTTTCGTGGCGCCCAGGCGCTCGCGAAAATAGTATGCTTCGGCATACGCCAGCCGCTCGGCGAGATCGAGGGTCAACTGCGGCCCAGGCGTGCGAATATCGTAGGCTTTGAACATGCTCAGATTGAGATGGGACATGCTGACACTCCTGTTGAACGCAATGAGCGCTTGTTGAGGCGCAGACGCCCCGGCGATTGTAGAAGATGGCAGGACGTGCGTCAATCCACCCAATGCCAGGGGTCTGTGATACAATGTCACATGGAGGTTGATATGCTTCATGCGTACAGGCGCTGGCTCAATGATCTGCCATACACCGACCCGACCGCATACCGCCAGGCGTCGTTGCTCCAGGCGATGCTGCTCGGCGTCGCTGTGCTTGCATCAATTGGATCATTCGGAACGCTGCTGGCGCCTTTGCCGCCGATGGTGACGTTGATTGTGATGGGCATTATCTGGGCAAGCGTTCCCATTCAGGCGGCAGGCATCGCGCTGGTGCGGCGCGGTCGTCTTGCAGCGGGGCTGACAGCCGGCTGCATCGGGCTTCTATTCGTGATCGGCGTGTTGCTGATCATGACCGGCGTGCGCAGCAGCGGCGCCATGCTGTTGACGTTCGCCCTGCCGATAACGCTTGCCGGGCTGATGGGAACCAGGCGCCTGTTGATTGCGATGATCGTGTTCAGCAGCATCGTCGTTGCAACAACGATTGTGCTCGAAACCCTCCGTGTTCCGTTCGTCGGCGTCGCGGCAGTGCGCGAAGGGGATATCGCCAGCGTTCTGGCAGGGTTTATCGTGATCGCCGCTCTGCTGGGCATCTTTACCGCCTTCTTCGGGCAAACGCTGCGCGTGGCGTTTCAGGAATCGAAGGAGCGCAACCAGCGCCTGGAGGAACTTCACGCGACGCTTGAGGTGAAGATTGCCGAACGTACGGGAGCATTGCAGGCAGCCCTGGTAGAAGTGAAAGACCGCGCCGCTGCTCAGGAGCGTCTGCTGGAAGAGAATCGCCAGCAACGCGCCATCATTCAGGGGTTGAGCGTACCGGTGCTGCCGGTGAGCGCCGATACGCTGATTATCCCGTTGGTTGGCGCACTCGACAGCGAGCGCCTCAATGTGTTGCAGAACCGGGCGCTCCACGCACTGGAACGCTCGATGGCGCAACGCCTCATTCTGGACATCAGCGGCGTTCCGCTGGTGGATCAGCAGGTCGCTCAGGGACTGCTCGACGTTGTGCGGCAGACGCGACTGCTTGGCGCCGAGACGGTGCTGGTCGGCATTCGCTCCGAAGTGGCGCAGGCGCTCGTCGAAATCGGCGACGATCTGCGCCATATGCGCACCTATCGCGATCTGGAAGCGGCATTACACAGTCGCCGCAATGTGCAACCAACGCCTTTGTCATAACGGCGAGGCCGCTCCGTCCCGTGGTCAACCCTTTCCGTCCAATAACGATGTCACTTTCCCGATGAGGCGCTCGAAGTCGATCGGCTTCGCAACATAATCGACGCAGCCAGCTTCAATGGCGCGCTGGATTTCGTGCGGCGTCACGTGTCCAGTGACTGCCAGCACCGGAATGTGGTGCAGGTCATTGTGCGCCTTGATCCGGGCTGTCGCCTCCCATCCGTCCAGCACCGGCATCGAGAGGTCCATCAGAATAATGTCAGGGCGATGCGCCTGCGCCAGGTCGATGGCTTCCTGCCCGTTCGCAGCGCTCATGGTGCGATGTCCAACGAGTTCCAGCATCCGGCACAGAATGTCGCGGTTCTCGAGAAAATCGTCCGCAACCAGAATGGTAGCCATTCAGTCCTCCACACTACGCGCTAAGGGTCGTGGTCGTAGGCAATGACGGCGCCGTAGTGGCGTGATCCACGTCGTGGTGAACGGGACTTCGCATGCTTTGCGTAAAATCAAGGCGAATATCGGCCGTATGAGCGGCGCTGATGACAGCCGGCAGACAGACGGTAAAGACTGAGCCTTTGCCAACCTCGCTTACGACAGCAATATCTCCGCCAAGCAGGCGGCATAACTGCCGGCTGAGCGCCAGCCCGAGTCCGGTGCCGCCGTATTTTCGGGACGAGTTGGTCTGATGCACCTGGGTGAACGGTTGAAACAGGCGCGCCATCTGCTCTGACGAGATGCCAATGCCAGTATCGGCGACGCTGAAACGCACCCAATCGCCATCAGCTCTGCGGTTACGCTCAATTGTTAGCGTAATGGTCCCTTTGTCGGTAAACTTGACCGCATTGCTCAGCAAGTTGAAGAGAATCTGACGTATCTTGCCCGCGTCGGACTGCATGATGCCGATGTCTGGCGGGCACACGAGGATCAGGGTATTGTGGCGATTGCGCGCCAGCGGCTCGATAATCCCGATCACCTCGTGCGCAACGGCGCTGACGTTGAACGTATCGATCTCGACATTCATTTTCCCCTGCTCGATCTTCGAGAAGTCCAGAATGTTGCTGATAATCGTGAGGAGATGCTTCCCTGCCGAACGGATACGTTCCAGATCAGGGAGTATTTCAGATTTTCCGCGCATTTGCGCTTCAAGGTGCAACAACTGCACATACCCTAGGATAGCATTCAGCGGCGTGCGCAATTCGTGGCTCATCGTCGCCAAAAACATACTTTTTGCATGGCTGGCTGCCTCCGCCGCCGCCTGCGCGCGGTGCGCCGCTTCCTCCGCCTGCTTGCGCTGCACCAGGTCCTCCATCAACCGGCGTTGCATCTCCAGGCTTGCCGAGAGTTCGGCGTTGCGCTCTTCGAGCAGCATGCGCTGCTGGCGCAGGCTGGCAACCATCAGATTGAAATTGTTCGCCAGCAGCACCAGTTCATCGCCGCCGCGCAGCGACACCCGTTGGTTCAGGTCACCGCTGGAAACCGCAACTGTGGCATCGCGCAATCTACGAATGCGCCACGCAATGTTGCCAGAGAGGGTCAGCCCAATCACCGCCGAGATGAAAACCGTCAGAATGGTTTCGCTTACAATCACAAAGCGCGAAGTTGAATACACTGTCTCGACGCTCACGCGCGCCGCCTCAGCGCGCGCCTGACTCTGCTCTGACATCTTCCTGATATTATTCTGCAGGCTGCCATACAGCGGCAACAGTTTGCCATACGACGGGTGCGCGTTCCCTGTGTTGCTACTACGGTTTGCAGGCAAAAACTCTGTTTCCGTTCTTTCGACAAACCGGTCCCAATTGGCTTTCATCTCACGAAAGGTATTAAGTTCATCATCGTTCGGATGATACTCGTGCTCGTATCGCTGGAAAATCCTTTCCATCTCGCCCTTAATCGCCTTGAGTTCCTGCTCAATGCGCTGCTTGTCAGCAGGTGCAGCATTGATGATATACTCCATCTGCCGGTTGCGGTAGTTCAGGAGCTCCTCGCTCATCGAGTTAACCAGATCAATCGAAAGGATGGTCTGGTTAACGACGAAGTCCGCTTTTTGATTCATAATACTCATCTGGTGCAAGGCAAAACTGCCCAGCACCAGCATGAGAATAATGTCAACGCCAAGCGCTGCCAGCAATTTGGTGCGGATCGAGAGTCTCACTGCCCCTCCAGTACAAGCAACTCTTCGATAGAAATGCCAACCGGCACCGGTTTGTCGAAGATCGAACCAATCTTGCGATTGTCAACACGCTGTTGCACCAGTTCATAGGCGCGTGGCGGCAACGGGATGTACCGCGCGTCTCGAACCAACTGCCCGGCATTGTCGAGGTAGAACTCAACAAATGCCTGCATCTCCGGCCGATCAAGTCGATCAGCGCGCACATAAATAAACAGCGGCCGCGAAAGCGGAGTATATAGACCATCCGTAATCGTTTCGACCGAAGGCGGCACACACCCCTTCCCCGCATCCACTGCCACTACGCCAACGTTGTTGGTATACTCCTGGTAGTAGGCATATCCAACATACGCAAGACTGTTGACTTCTTCGATCACGCGCTGCATGAGCACATAATCGTCTTCACTGCCGATGTAGTCGCTGCGGCTGGCATCCTCCTTGCCCACAATCGCTGCAGTGAAATAGTCGTGCGTGCCGGAGTCAACCCCTGGAGCATACAGTTTGAATGGTTGATCGGGCCAGTCGGAGCGTATCTGCCGCCATGTGGCGATAACTCCTTCCGATTCGGGCGCCCACATTCGTTTCAGTTCATCGACGGTCATGCACTGCGCCCACGTATTTTCTCGATTGACGATCACCGAAATGCCGTCGAAGGCAATGGGCGCCTCGACGAACTCGATGCCATTGGCACGACATGTCTCGCTTTCGTCCGGCTTGATTGGACGTGAGGCGTTGGAGATGTCGGTAATGCCGGTGCAGAACTTCTTGAACCCGCCGCCTGTACCACTGACGCCGAGTTGTATGTTCACATTTGGCGCCACCTTGTTGAATTCATTCTTCGCCAGTTCGGCGATTGGATACACCGTACTAGAGCCATCGATAACAATATCGCCGCTGAGAGTGGGAAGCGTCGTCGGCTGCGGGGCGGATGTCGATGTGGGCTGAACCGCGATGACGTGCGGTGTGACGGTCGGTTCAGAGGTCGGCACAGGAGACGGCGAAGGAACAGGAGTCGGAGAAGCGGCGCTAGCGCACGCTGATATGAGCAGAGCGATCAAAACCACACACCTGCGATGCAGCCTGCTGAACATGGTATCCTCCTGACACGCAGGCGCCGCTGCACGTGAGCCCTGACAACGCAGCGGTGCGCGCATAGATGAATAGCTTGCACATACACGTGTGAGCCTGCGTTGCTCGTGTGCTGCATTGCGCGACCGTCTGTGAAGAGTGCGAATACTGTTTTGTATACTATATCACACTAATATTAATCCGCTGTGTCATCAACGTTAAGAAATGGTTTAACAGAATCGATTGTACGATGCCTCATCGCATAACCGTGATGCTTCTTGCGCCTGAAACACATTTATGAACAGCACGACGCCTCATCTCATACTCCCTTGCAGATACAACGCTACATTTGCCAATGCATATACTGCGGTGATCCCGAGTGCGTCCCAGGCGACAAACAGGCGTTTGCTATCGCTCCGATAGGTCAGGCCCACGATCGCAATCGCCGTCATGATCATTGCCGCCAGCACGGCAATGATATGCGACGGCTCAACCGCCGCCAGCAGCGGGCCTGGCGTATAGAACAGATCATCAAGCGCCAGAATGCCGATGTTGAACAGGTTGCTGCCGAAAATATTGCCAACCGCCATATCGATCGCGCCGATCCGCAGTGCGGCGATCGAGACGACCACTTCGGGCAGCGATGTCGAGAGCGCAACGAAGATGGTGCCGAAGAACGTTTGCCCCAGGCGCGTCGTTTCCGCCAGGGTTTCAGCCAGCCCGGGCAGATAGAGCGCCGCGCCGACGATCAGCACAGCATTGAGGATAAACAGGCTATAGACTCGCACCGCCGACGGATGGCGCGCCTCAGTTTCCGAGGCCATTTCAGCGACAAATTCCGCCATAATGCGCCGCTGTTCATACGTGAAGATCGTGCGCATCGCCAGCAGGTAGACGGCAATGAAGAGGACGCTCGACACGCTGACCCAACCAATGACTGGCAGCATCTCCCCCAGAATGATGCTGAAACTGACCAGTCCAAGCAGGATGACGCCGAAGGACGCCGACAACACCTGCCCCTGATGCACCCGCGTCGAAATCGGCGACGGACCGTGCAGCGCATCGAGCATGGCGATGATCAGCAGATTGAACATGCAACTGCCGGCAATATCGCCCATCGCAATGTCCGGCACGCGATAGATGGCAACCGAACTGAACCCGGTGATCAATTCCGGCAGCGACGTCACTGATGCCAGCAGCACCACGCCGATCCACGTGCGCCCCAGACCGGTCATATCGGCGATCACATCGCCATAGCGCGAGAGTTGCGTACCGGCAACCAGGATCACAGCGGCGCATGCAATGAAGAGCAGCCACGTCAGCAGCATAGTCGATCCCTCGACGTACAACGTGCGCGTTTGGACGTTCCAGGCGCAAGATACCGCCATTGTACCAGGAGTCCCGCGGCGCCGTTGCATCGCAAC
>DAOTWI010000784.1:0-4755 GCA_034436075.1 Roseiflexus sp. | reverse complement strand
CCGCCCCGCCAATGTAGGGGCAGGCCCCCGTGCCTGCCCGCGGTGGGCGCTCACAGGGAGGCGCTCCTACCATTGCGACATCTCCGGCGAGACCCTTGAAGTCGAGATGCGTATGAGCCGGAAGCGGAGATCGTTCCGCCAGTGACGTTCCCTCGCAGAGACGGAACCCTGGTGGAGATCTCAAGGGTCGGGCGATTTACTTATTCGGATCGTCGCTCCATGACGCGGCGGGTGACCTCTTGCGCCGCTGCCTCGGTTCCGGCGCGCCATTGCACGTCATACGTTGATCGCACGATCAGATCGCGCACTTCCTCGATCGAGTCGCTGATGATCAGGAGATCGACGTCGGCGGCTGCAATTTTGCGCGCAGAGAGCACTGTTTCGCGCAGCCAGGTCAGCAATCCGCTCCAGTAGGCGTTTCCGAACAGGATGATTGGAAAATTGCGCACCTTGCCGGTTTGCACCAGGGTGAGCGCCTCGAACAATTCATCGAGCGTGCCGAAGCCGCCGGGAAAGATGACGAACGCCTGTGCGTACTTGACCAGCATCATCTTTCGCACAAAAAAATAGCGAAACGTCACCGAGGTATCGACATACGGATTGAGGTGCTGCTCGAAGGGGAGTTCAATATTGAGACCGACCGAGCGCGCCCCGGCTTCGCGCGCGCCGCGATTCCCCGCCTCCATAATGCCGGGTCCGCCGCCGGTAATGATCGTAAACCCTGCTTCGCCGAGCGTTCGCGCCACATCGACCGCCGTCTGATACAACGGATCATCGGCGCCGACGCGCGCTGAACCGAAAATCGTGACGGCCGGACCAACATCCGCCAGCGATTCGAAGCCATCGACAAACTCCCCCATAATGCGCAGCACCCGCCAGGTGTCGGTGCTGAGAAAATCGGTATTGGCGCGCGGGCGCGCCAGCAGTCGTTCGTCTTCAGTGGGGCGCCGGTTGCGCCGCGCCCGTCCGCTGGTTGCATCGTCCATGGGTTGCGCTCCTGTGAACATGGTCGTAGATGACACCTTTGTAATGTTTTGGTAATACACCGCCGTATACTGAAACTCGATGCGGCGGTTATCTCTTGAGGGAGACTGTTATTGTACCGCGTAAGGAGACGCCAATGGAGATCCTGGTCGCCGATGATGATCTGGCGAGTGTCAAACTGACATCCTTTCTGCTCGAAGATGCCGGATACAGAGTCATCAAAGCCTACGACGCGACCGGCGTGTTGCAGGCGGTCGAACAGCGTTCACCCGATCTGGTGTTGCTCGATGTCGGTATGCCGAAAGTGAGCGGCTTCGACATCTGCCGCCAGATCCGCCGGATGTCGGATGTGCCGATCATTTTCGTCACCGGCAGCGGGCAGTTGCAGGATCGGGTCACCGGTCTCCAGATCGGCGGCGACGATTATCTGGTGAAGCCCTTCGAGCCAGCGGAATTGCTGGCGCGCGTCGAAGCGGTGCTGCGGCGGCGCAACAGCGATATGGTCAACCCGGTGACGCGCATCTCGCAGGGACCGCTGACGCTTGACCCGATCGAGCATACCGTCCTGTTCGAGGATGGGCGCAGCGTGGTGCTGACGCCGATTGAATTCCGCCTGCTCTACTACCTGATGCAAAATGCGGGGCGCGTGTTGAGCCCAAGCCAGATTCTCAGCAAGGTGTGGGGATACGACTACGAAGGCGAAAGCAATCTGGTCGCCGTCTATGTGCGCCGGTTGCGCGCCAAGATTGAACCCGACGGCGAATCGCCGCGCCATATTATCACGGTGCGCAATCTGGGGTACAAATTCGTCTCCTGACCGCAACGTCTCGTTTTTGTGATGAAAAGCGCGTGGGAACCATGCCACACCCATACGAACTCGCACAAACCTATGCGCCGCGTCCTGACTTTGAGGAACGCATTGCCGCCATCGCTTCAACGCCGGGCGAATTCTGCCGGCGTACCGGTCTTCCCTACGCCACCTATATGCGCATTCTGCGCATGGGACGCACCAGCAAACGAACGGCATTGCGGATCGCCAGAATCTATGCGCTCGTGAATGAGCAGGTCACAATTCGTGAAGCGCTTGATCTCCTGTTTATGCCACGTCCGCGCGTGGTGATGGAACCGATCCCCGGCACAAACCGCTTTCGACGCCGCCTGGAAGACTCTTCCAGCAACGCACAATCGTCGATCAGCGGTTGTGCCGGGGAATGATCCGGTTCCAGCGAGTCGTCCGTTGCGGTCGGCCGCCCATCAGTGACAGGAGGTGCGCGGTCGTCTCAATGGTTTTTGAATAATTATTCCGCTATTCGCTCGTTCGCCCAGCGCGGGCTATATTGGGCAATACCGGATGATCTGCTCAAAAACCACGCGGACGAGCCGCGTGATGGCTCTTATTGCTTTCGCCCCGATCAAAACCCGACATCGCCCGTATGCACCGTATGCAGCACGCCAGCAGCATCGCGCAGCAGCAGCGTTCCGTCCGGGGCGACGTCCTCTGCGATGCCGCGCAGTTCGCCGCCGGGCAGCGTCACGGTCGCCGGTTCGCCCATGCGCGCCAGGCGTGCACGCCAGGCGGCGAACAATGGTCCGCGCTCACCCGATTGGAGCCGCACATACCGATCATCGAACGTTGCCAGGAGCGCTTCGAGGAGGGCAGGGCGGGAGATGCGCCGACCTGCCGCCGCACTGATGCACGTCGCCGTCTGATGCAGGCTGCGCCCGTTGACCGCACCAGCCGGCGCCTGGTTGACATTCACCCCCATCCCAACGATTGCCCACTCGATGGTATCGCTGGCGAGGCTCACCTCTGTCAGAATGCCAGCGCTTTTGCGCCACTCGCCATCGACGAACAGGAGCAGATCGTTGGGCCACTTCAGCCGCGCAGTCACGGACGCGACCTGCTCGACGGCCTCGCACAGCGCAACGCCCGCCATCATGGTGAGCGCGAACGCCTCGCCAGGCGGCAACCATACCGGGCGCAGCAGGATGGACATCAGCAACGCATCGCCATATGCCGACACCCAGCTGCGACCGAGGCGACCACGCCCTGCCGACTGTTCTTCCGCCAGCACGACCAGCCCTTCGGGATAGCCGTTGCGCGCGCGGTCTCTGGCGATGTCGTTCGTCGATGCCACCCGTTCATAGCGCATGAGCGTGGCGCCGATCACGCGCGTGTCGAGCTGGCGTCGGAGGGTGATCAGATCGAGATCTTCAGGAAGCGGGCTCATTGTGGTTCCTTATTACAGCGTGCCTTTCAGTATATCATGCACCAGAATCGTCACTGCCGCAATTCTTGACCATGGCTCTTGCCATGTGCTATACTCTAACACTGTACCGTATCGTTGCAATTGCTTGACAAATGCTGGCTGCCTCCTTTTCGCGCAGGCAGCGGCTGAGAGCATAGAGGAGAAGACCCATGTCCCAGCAGCTACGCCTGGTGATTGCGGATGACGAGTCGATCATTCGTATGCACCTGAAAGAAACGCTGGTCAGTCTGGGGTATCTGGTGGTTGGCGAGGCGGGGGATGGCGTCAGCGTCATTAATCTGGCGCGCGAATTGCGCCCCGATCTGGTCATCATGGACATTCGCATGCCCAAACTCGACGGCATTCAGGCTGCCAAGGTGCTGACCGAAGAGAAGATTGCGCCGGTTCTGCTGCTGACGGCCTATTCGGATCGAGAACTGGTCGATCGCGCACGTGAAGCCGGCGTGGTCAACTATGTCGTCAAGCCGTTCCACGAAGGCGAATTGCTTCCGGCGATCGAAATTGCACTGGCGCGCTACAACGAGTTCCGCGAGATGGACAAACAGATCAACGATCTGAAGGAGACTCTGGAGACGCGCAAACTGGTCGAGCGCGCCAAGGGCGTTCTGATGGATACGCAAGGGCTCAAGGAGCACGAGGCGTTCCGCAAGATTCAGCAACTCTCCATGAACACGCGCAAGTCGATGCGCGAAATTGCACAGGCGATTCTGCTGACGGCGCAGATCGAGAAGTAATGCACCATTCGTGTCTGAGCCTGTTGCAAGTTCTGGACCTGATGGCGCTGCGCCGGGAAAGGTGGTGCGTCTGCTGCGTGCAGCGATCCCCCACGCCATCACCGCACTTGTCGCTGTGGCGCTAACGCTGGGTCTTCAGCGCCTTCTGCCGCCAGCCGCCCCAGGCGCGGCTCAACCAACCGTCCAGGTTGCGTTGATAACGCCAGTGCCCGCGCCAGCAGCTGCGTCGCCAACTGCCGCTCCTGCGCCCTCCCCGCAACCGACCGATGCGCCGCTGGCTGCCGCAGTGACGCGCCAGGAAGTGATTGACCTGCGAACGCAGGATGATCGCCTGTGGGCGGCGATCTATCTGATGCGCGCACTCAACCATCTGGCGGATGCCGAAGCGTCGCTGCGCGTGAACGATTTCGCCCGCGTCGAGCAGACTCTCACGGCGATTGACGATGCGCTCGCTCAGGCATATGCGCGCGCCGCCGACGCCGACCGCGACCCGATTGTCCAGATTCGCCGTGACATTGGGAGCATCCGCGAAGACCTCTATCCGCGACCAGAAGGCATGGACATGCGCCTGGCGCGGGTGCGTCAGGCGATCATGACCCTGATCGAAGCGCGGCGGTGACGTACCGTTGCACGTTCAACGTTGAACGTGGGACCGTAGGGGCGCGCGTGGGCGCGCCCAGGCAAATGTGGCACGTCGCGGGTGGGACCGTAGGGGCGCGCTGCGGGCGCGCCCAGGTAGAAGGTGCGCGTCGCAGGCGGGACCGCAG
>DAOTWI010000783.1:0-2129 GCA_034436075.1 Roseiflexus sp. | reverse complement strand
GTCGCGGATCTCGATCTGGCTGCCCGGCTGCCCGGTTCCGCTCAGGGTCAGCCTGCCCGCCGCCACCTGCGCGCCGTCCTGCAACGAGGTGATGCGCGGCGGCGCGGCAATCACCGGAGCGGACACGATCAGGTTTTGCGAAGCAGACCGCGTCGCAACGGTTCCATCCGGTCGCAGCGCCTCAGCGACGACCTGGTACTGGCCCGCGCGGTCAAGCGTGGTCGTCAGCGACCAGGTTCCCGTGCCATCCGCCGTCACCGTCCCCACTAGCGTGCCGTCAATCACAACACGCACCGTCGATCCCGGCGTCGCCTGACCATTGAAGGTCACGGCGCCTGCCGGGAGGGTTGCGCCTGCTACAGGTGCACTGACGACCGGCGCGCGCAACGGCGGCAGACGCGGAGGCGGACCGCCAAACGCCAGCCAGGCGCCGATCACCAGGAGCAGCAGGATCAGGGCAGTGAGCAGTTTGAACCAGTCATACCCGATCCATTTGCCATCCCACGGCGCATACTCCTCACGCATCGCCATCGCCGGCCTCCTTCATCTGCTGGCGCGAAGCGAACTGCGCCGCTTCAGTGATCCAGCGATTGAAGTCAACATTCTGCCACTCTTCGGGCTGAATGATGGCTGCTATCTGATCCGGCGTCATACTGGCAATCTGCTCGAAGGTATAGATGCCAGCATCGAACAACTTCTTCTGGTAGACCGGACCGATGCCATTGATGTCGATCAGTGGATCAGGATTTGCCTGGCGCAAGCGGAGGCGCGCCTCTTCGATCCACTTTTCGGGTTCGAACAGTTGCCAGCTTTCCGGCTTGATAATCGAACGGATGCGCTCCGGCGTCAGCGCAGCGAGTTCGGCGAAGGTCTGGACGCCAGCCGCATTGAGGCGTTTTTCGTACACCAGACCGATGCCATTGATGTCGATCAAGGGATCGCGGCGTGAACCGCGCAGCAGCAGATGTGCGCGACGCTCTTCCTCGAGTTCGGCGCGCAGGCGTGCAAGTTCTGCAGCAACATCGTCTTCCGCGAGACGCGCCGTGGCAAACGTTGTGGCGGATGGCGCCGCTGTCCCCTGCAGCAACGTCGTCTCCGGCGCTACATACCTGCTGACAGGTTCCTGTTCTGGAAGATGCGTTGCACTTTTCAGCCGCTCAATCTCCGCACGATCGGACGCCTGCGCCATTTCGAGTCCTGCAATGCGCTCTTCTCGCTCATTCAGTTGCTGGCGAACCTGCGCCAGTTCAGCGCGCGCGTTGTCAAGCGCCGCCTGCAAGACTGCAATCTCGCTCGCGCGTTGCTGCGCCAGGTGTGCCGTCGCCGTCAGATCACTCTGCAGGCGCACTGTTTCAGCGCGGCACTGATCGAGATCGCCGCGCAACGCTGCGCTTTCGCCCGTTGCAGTGTGAACAATGCGCGTTCGCCTGCGCCAATAGTTCCAATCGATGATCCATTCTGCCACCCAGCCAGCGATAAACCCCAGGAGAACGCCTGTCCAGAAACTCATACTCCTTCTCCTCTTTACTCAGGAGCAAGAGACATGGCGCCAGCGCGGCATATGAGTCGATCAAAGCCGCCCGGCGGGATCAGGTTCATATCTACCAACGATGCGCGTGGTTGGTAGAAGGCGGGTTGGCGCTATCGTTCAGGAAGACAACCCTGTTTTGGGACGAAAACCAAGCAATCGTAGACCGTTCAATGTCACCAGCAGCGATGTTCCCATGTCGGCGAACACTGCCATCCACATGGTGCTCCACCCTGCTGCCACAATCGCGAGAAACACCGCTTTCACGGCAATGCTGAAGGCGACATTGATCATAATCGTGCGTCGTGTGGCGCGCGCAAGTTCAAAGACCAGGGGCAAACGGCGCAGATCGTTGCTCATCAGCGTCACATCAGCAGTTTCCATCGCCTGGTTTGCGCCGCCATGCGCAGCGCCGATGGCAATCCCGACGGTCGCTGATGCAAGGGCAGGCGTGTCATTGATGCCGTCGCCGACCATCGCCACTGCGCCATAGGTGCGGCGGAGATCTTCAACCACCTGCGCCTTGTGCTCAGGAAGCACGTCAGCGCGCACATCGTCGATGCCGATGCCAGCGGCGATCGTATCCGCCGCCTCGCGGCGG
>DAOTWI010000782.1:0-4453 GCA_034436075.1 Roseiflexus sp. | reverse complement strand
CCTGGCGCGCAGTGGGCGGCGCTGTTCGCCTCGGGCCAGTTCGTCGCTGCCAACCCGGCGCTCTTCTCGCTTGATGCGCGCACCGAAATCTGGACCGGGCAGGAACGCTTCGACCGGTTTGTGCCGAATGCTGCCGCGATCTTCGCTGCCGCCACGCTCTCGTACACATTCAACGGGATTCCCTTTCACGGCTACCGTTCGCCCGACAGCCCCCTGATCTGGTTGCGCGATCACGTTTACGCCCAACGCAGTGCGCGCTACTTCGACGCCGATCTCAAAACCGCCTTCGACGACTTCCGCCGCTACCAGCAACCGGACGGCAGTTTCCCCGATTTCCTGCCGCGCCCCCCGTGGACCGACCGCGCGCTGCGGGTGCCGGTCGAAGCCGACGTTGAGTACCTCTACGTCCAGGGAGTCTACGAAGCCTGGCAGGCAACCGGCGACGACGCCTGGATGCGCAGCCATCTCGAACCGATGCGGCGCGCCGTCACCTATTCGTTGCAGCACCCGCTGCGCTGGGACCCCGAACGGGGCTTGATCAAGCGCCCATTCACCATCGACACCTGGGATTTCGAGTATGGTCCGACGACGACCGACCCGGACACCGGCAAGCCCGCGCCGCGCCACTGGATCGACGACCGGACGATCTGGGGCGTCTTCCATGGCGACAACACCGGCATGGCGCAGGCGCTGGCGATGCTGGCGCAGATGGAAGAACGCGCTGGCGACGTGAATCTGGCGCGCGTCTGGCGCGATGTCGCCGCCGGTTTGATGCGCAACTTGAATGTGCTGAGCTGGAATGGGCGTTTCTTTCGCCATCACGTCCCCTTTCAACCCTTCGACATCCCCGGCGTGGACCGGGAGCGGCAGTTGAGCCTCTCGAATGCCTACGCGCTCAACCGCGGCGTGCTCACCGTGCAGCAGGGGCAGGCGATCATCGACGAGTACATCGAACGCTCGAAGACGATGCGCGCATTCGCGGAATGGTTCAGCATCGATCCGCCCTTTCCGCCGGGGAGTTTCGGGCTTGCCGGGCGCAGCGGCGAACTCCCCGGCGCGTATGTCAACGGCGGCATCATGCCGATCACCGGCGGCGAACTGGCGCGCGGCGCCTTCCGCTACGGCAACGAAACCTATGGGTTTGCCATCCTCGAACACTACTGGCTGCGCATGCTCAGTCGCGGGCGCACGTTCCTCTGGTACCACCCCGACGGCGCGGAGGGGGTCGGCTCCGACGACACCATTCCGACCGATGCGTGGGGGACAGCGGCGATGTTCACCGCGCTGATCGAGGGCGCTGCTGGCATCGAGGATCAGGGCATCGCCATGCGCGATATGATCGTCAGCCCGCGCTGGAGCGCCGCCGGGCTGACCTCTGCCTACGTCTCGGCACGCTACCCGGCGAGCGACGGGTATCTGGCGTATGTCTGGCGCCAGAACCCGCGCAGCATCGACCTCGACCTGAGCGGGGTCTTCGACCGGGCGCGGGTGCGGCTGCTGCTGCCGCAAGACGCGCCGGGATCGGTCGAAGCGGCGGTCAACGGTGCGCCCGTGCCACATACCATCGAAACCCTGCGCGCCAGCCGGTACGTCGTCATCGACGTGGCGGATATGGCAGTTGTTCAGGTGCAGGTGCGCTGGTGACAGCGCACTATTATTTCTCACGATGCGCGCCCGTGAGCATTGTCAGCGGCGCGCCTGGCGTCGGCTGAGCCTGTCGAAGCCAACGCCAGGTATCTGCCTTAGCGTCGGCTGAGCCTGTCGAAGCCAACGCCAGGTATCACTGCTCTAGAGCGTCGCCCACCAGGAGCGCACTTTTTGCGCGCTGAGGAGCAGAAAGTCGCGCTCCTGATCGAACACTTCCAGCGTCACGATGCCGTCGTAGCCAGCGCGTTTCAGCAAGCGGATCGTCTGCTGCCAGTCAATCTTGCCCGCGCCAATCGGCATATGGTCGTCGTCCTGCCCGCGGTTGTCGGAAAAGTGGACGTGCCGCAGCCGGTCGCCAAGTTCGCCGAGCAGTTGTTCCAGGTCGATCCCCGCCACGAAAGCGTGCCCCACATCGAGGTGGAACCCCAGGCGCGGGTCGGCGTCGAGGATGGCGCAGATCTGCTTCAGCCCGAACCGTCGCCAGGGCGGATGCTCGACGATGATCTGAATGCCATACGGTTCCGCCAGGCGCGCCAGTTCGGCGAAACTCGCGCCATTGCGCTGGAGTTCGTCGTCGTCGCCATAGAGCGGCACGCCGCGCGTCATATGGACATTCACCAGCGTGGCGCCCAGCGCCGCAAAGATCGGGAGAGACGCCGCCACCTCCTCGACTGCTGCGCGTCGCACCCGCTCCACCGGCGAGGCGAAGGGCAGGTACCAGGCGGTATGGCCAACCACGCGCATGCCAGCGGCATCGAGCAGCGCGCGCAGTTCCGCCGGATCGAAACTATCGATCAGCGCCGCCGGACCCTCAATCGTCAGATCGAGCGCATCGAAGCCGTTCTCCGCAGCCCAGCGCGCCTCATCGAGAATCGTGCGCGCAGGGTGGTTCATATACGCCAGGTGCATGGTGTTCAGCCTTTGGAATGGGACACGGATACACACGGATGGAACGGATGTGCACGGATCGATCTGTGTTCCGAACAGGACGCGGATGCACACGGATGAAACGGATGTACACAGATCGATCCGTCTTAATCCGTCGCACCCGTGCCAATCCGTGTCCTATTCACTACACCGACGGCAACCCGGCGAGCGCCATGGCGACCTCTTCCTCGGAATACTCGTAATCGCGCAGCTTGCCCGCCATGTAGTCAGTGTACGCCTGCATGTCGAAGTGCCCATGCCCGCAGAGGTTGAACAGGATCGCGCGGCTGACCCCTTCCTCCTTGCAGCGCAGCGCCTCGCGGATCGCGCCAGCAACGGCGTGGTTGGCTTCCGGCGCTGGAATGATCCCCTCGGCGCGGGCGAACTGGATGCCGGCGCCGAACGTCTCGAGTTGCTGGACGTTGGTCGCCTCGATCGCGCCCAATTCGAGCAGATGGCTCACCAGCGGCGCCATACCGTGGTAGCGCAGCCCGCCGGCGTGAATCCCCGGCGGCACAAAATCGTGCCCCAGGGTGTGCATCTTGACGAGCGGCGTCAGTTTGGCGGTATCGCCAAAGTCGTAGGCATATTTGCCGCGCGTCATGCTCGGACAGGCCGCTGGTTCGACCGCCACCACGCGCACATCGCGCTCGCCGCGCAGTTTCTTCCCGATGAACGGGAACGAAATGCCGCTGAAGTTGCTGCCGCCGCCGGTACACCCGACGATAATATCGGGATAATCGCCCGCCATCTCCATCTGCGCCAGCGCCTCTTCGCCGATGACCGTCTGGTGCAGCAGCACATGGTTGAGCACGCTGCCGAGCGAATACTTCGCCTCCGGGTCCTGCGCCGCCACCTCGACCGCCTCGGAAATTGCGATTCCGAGGCTGCCGGTGCTGTCGGGGTGCTCGGCGAGGATCGCGCGCCCGGCATGGGTTTCCTCGCTGGGGCTGGCGACCACGCGCGCGCCGTAGGCTTCCATCAGCGCGCGGCGGTACGGCTTCTGCTGGTAACTGACCTTCACCATAAAGACCAGCACCTCAAGCCCGAAGAACGCGCCCGCCATCGCCAGCGACGACCCCCACTGCCCCGCCCCGGTCTCGGTCACCAGGCGCTTGACCCCTTCCTGCTTGTTGTAGTACGCCTGCGCGACGGCGGTATTCGGCTTATGACTCCCTGCCGGGCTGACTCCCTCATACTTGTAGTAGATGCGGGCTGGCGTATCGAGCGCCTGTTCGAGGCGTCGCGCGCGGAACAGCGGCGTCGGGCGCCACTGGCGATAGATCGCCTGCACCTCTTCGGGGATCTCAATGAAGCGCTCGGTGCTCACCTCCTGCATAATCAGCGCCATCGGAAAGAGCGGCGCCAGATCCTGCGGACCGACCGGCTGTTTTGTGCCGGGGTGGAGCACCGGCGGCGGCGGCGCAGGCAGGTCGGCCTGAATGTTGTACCAGGCGGTCGGCATCTGATCTTCGGCGAGCAGATACTTGACGGTCTTCATGGAACGTCCCTCCTCAGCAGCGCGAATACAGTGCAGGCGATGCCGTTGGCGGCGCGCGGCGCGCCTGCATCAACGGCGCGCGCCGGGAATCAAAAAGCCCCTCGTCCCATCCAGGGACGAGAGGCTAACGAGCCTTCGCGGTGCCACCCCGGTTCGCCGCGCCTCACGGCGCGACGCCCTCAGCGAGTACGGCGTGCATTGCACGCGATACCCCGCGCCCTGATAACGGCGGCGTCTCCGGCGGCTCCTACTGCGGCAACCATCGGTTGCCGGTTCGCTCCGCAACTCCCGGGCCCATTCCGCACCGTCGCTAGCACCGACCTCACACCATCCCGCCGGCTCGCTGCGCCGCGCCCTGGTGCGTACTCTTCCCGTTCA
>DAOTWI010000781.1:0-3480 GCA_034436075.1 Roseiflexus sp. | reverse complement strand
GAGAACTGAGAACTGAGAACCGAGAACTGAGAACTGAGAACCGAGAACTGAGAACTGAGAACTGAGAACCTCTCGGTGACCATCATCGCTGGCGTGCTCTTCTAACCCCGGCAGAGACGCCGTGTGGCCCGATCACCACGCGCACCCATCTCCACTGCGCCGCAGCGAGCAGAACGCTGAGCCGGCAGAGACGCCGTGTGGCGCGATGACCACGAGACCCGCTCTCACCCGCCGGTGATGGTCACTTCCGCCAATGCCGCCTGCCCGCCCCGGCAGAGACGCCGCGTGGCGCAACGACCACGAGACCCGTGCTCACCAGGCGGTGACGGTCACTTCCATCAATGCTGCCTGCTCGCCCCGGCACATGCCCGGCTTGGCCCGATGACCACGCGCACCCCTTTCACCCGCTGGTGGTGGTCACGGGTCTAAGCTTGAATTGTCAGGCAGCAACTCGCCGCACCGCCCGACGCGACGCCCTGAGCCTGTCGAAGGGCGCCGTGTCGGTCTGATCACACGAAGGGCGCCGCCGCGCCCTCCGCTTCGTGCAGCCCCGCTGTCGCGTGGCTTCGTTCGCTCAGCGCGGGCATTATGGAGTTTGAGAAATTAAATCCAGTATCGCCAAGTCTAGCCCGCGCAGGCGGGCTTCGCTTCCTATAGCCCGCGACGTATGGTTTTGAGCAAATAATCCGGTATTGCCCGATATAGCCCGCGCAGGCGGGCTTCGCTTTCCGTAGCCTGCGGCTTCAGTCGCCGGGCGGGAAGGCGGATAGCGGAATAATTTTTCAAACTCCATCAACCGCCGGGCAGGGAGGCGGATAGCGGACTGCCGCCTGACAACTTATGCCTGCGCCCAACGATCATTGTTGCCACGATACTTCGCCCGGCGTCTGCTATAATGACCGGGTGAGGTATCACTCATTCGCGTCCTGTTCCTGTATCGTGATCGCCGGAGAGCCTGGAGTATGTCCACAATGGTGCAGACCCGCCTCACGAATGCGACCCTGCTCAGAGCAGGCGGCGCCGCAGTCCTGGCGGCGGTTGTGGCGAATGTTGTCGCGCGTCTGATTCTCGGCGCGATTGTGCCGCTGTCGCCGGATTTCATGCCGTTCACGCCCGGACCGATTATTGCTTTCACGCTCCTCTTCACGCTCATCGGCGTCGGCGTGCTGGCGATAGTTAACCGCGTCGCCGCCAACCCCCTCCGAACCTACAACATCATCGGCGTCATCGCGTTCTTTGTGTCGCTCCTTCCCAATCTGGCAGGCGCCGCCAATCCGTCGGCAATGCCGATGGGGGGGAGCGGAACGGATTACCTGATCCTGATCATCTTCCACATCGTGGCGGCGGTTGCGTTCCTCGGCGTCCTGAACGTCCTGGCGCGCAGAATGTAGCCGCACAGGACGTGGCATGACCCGCCGCCTTTTCCTTTTCACAGTCGCGCCGCTAGCCGCATCCTCTATCTATCTTCCTGGTTTCACCAATGCGCCGCTGGCTGATGATTGGGCGGTGATCCAGCGCAACCTGGCTTTGTCGCTTCACGACCTGCCACAACTGCTCACCGCCACCCACGGCGGCTGGTATCGTCCGGTATTCGACCTGTTTATCAGCCTCTGCGCCAGACTCTTCGGCTTCGAGGCGCTCGGGTATCACATCGTCGCCTTTGTGCTCTACGTTGCCGTTGCTGTGCTGGTTGCCGACATTATCGGCGTATTGACGCAGCGCAGCAACATTGGCGCACTGGCTGCGGTTCTCTTTGGCGTTCACGGGGCGCACGCCGAGCCGGTGCTGTGGGTTTCCGCCTCGAACGAACTGCTGGCAGGGCTGTTCGTTCTTCTCAGTCTGCGGAGTTACCTGGCATTCCGCGCCTCCCCATCGCCGGGCAGGTATTACGCCCTGACCGTCGTGTGCTACGTGCTTGCCATTGGCGCAAAAGAAACCGCCATCTTCCTGCCGGTCGCGCTTGTGGTCTACGATCTGCTCGACGCCAACGAACGTCCGTGGCGCAACCGTCTCCGCCGCCTCCTGCCAGTGTTGCCGCTGCTGGCGATCCAGGGCGTGTTCGTCGCCTTTCGCTTCTGGACTGGTTCGCCCTACCCGGTTGAGATCGATCCAGTCCGCATTGCTGTCAACCTCGCGTATTACCTGGCAGTCGGGCTGTTCGCCCTGCCGGACAACTATGGCTACCTGACATCGCTCCCGCTGTGGCGAGAACAACCGGCGCTGCCGCTGGTCACAATGAGCGTTGCGGCATGCGCAGCGGGCATGCTGGGATGGCTGGTCTGGCAGGTTCGCAGGCGCATCTCCCGCCATCAGGTGCGCATCCTGCTGTTCGCCGCGGCGTGGAGCGTCATTGCTCTGTACCCGGTCATTCTGACCGCCACCGGTCGCACCGTATTCATGGCGACGATCGGGATCGCCTGGCTGATTGCAGCGGGATGGGGCGCGGTCTGGCAGGCAGCAGAAGCGCGGCGGTCGTTGTGCGTTGCGGCGCTGATCTTGCTGATTGGAACGAATGCGGGTGTCGCCTCGTATCGCGCATACTGGTGGCGCCAGGCGGGCGACGAAATGGAACGCGCTATCGCCTGGATGGACAGCGCTCTGGCTGATATTCCTTCGGGTGCGACGGTGTGTGTGACCGGCTTACCGGATCATCTGCATCACGCCTATGTGTTCCGCAATGCGTTTCCCATGCTCGGTCAGGTGCGCTTCCCCGATCACGCAGTCCATGCGTTCCTCGACAACACACCAACCGATGAACGCTGCACAGGCGCGCACGTCATTGACTTTTCTTCAATGGCTGGCGCGAACAGATCAGCGCGATCCGTATCGGCAAAGTATTCGAGCCAACCAGAGGAGTCCACCACATTCACAGGCGATCCTCCTCGTCGCGCTCGATTGCAACATCCATGCCTTTGAGCGAACCGCGCGCCTCCTGGATAGAACGTTCGGGGATCAGGACAATTCGATGATCGTAGGCGATGATGACCATTTTTTGCCCCGCTTTGATTCCAAGCGCTTCACGTACCGCCTTTGTGAGCACAACCTGATACTTTGGGGAGACTGTGACCGTTTCCATATGGTTTTTCCTATCGAACGAAATATTGCCATACGCATGCATTGCCACAACATTGTGCGCGTTATAAGCCGTCGTTGACATTATAGCAAAGCTCGACGCTGCTTCGACGCACGACATGCCACACCTGGAACCATGTGCGTGCGCTCTCCGCTCCTGCGTTTCACCAGAGGAAGCGCCGCTCACAGGAGTCCGGCAACTGCACCTCCTGCGGGCAGCGTCACGTTTTACGCCCGCGCGGCGGAATGCCGAGCCGCCGCCGCCAGTTCCCGACGGTGCTGACCGAGACGTTGAGCGCACTGGCGATCCGGGTGAGCGGCAGCCGTTCTTCGAGATACAGACGGCGAAAGAGCGCCTCGTCGAACGGCAGCGCGGCAAAGCGCCCGCTGCGCAGCGCCACGCCGCAC
>DAOTWI010000780.1:0-8531 GCA_034436075.1 Roseiflexus sp. | reverse complement strand
CGATGAGGGGCGCCCCGACCTGCGTTGCGCAGGCGCCCCTACGGTGATCCGCTCACATACGCCCGAACTTCGGATGCCGGGATGCGCACCTGGAGCATCGTGTCACGGTCGCGCACGGTCACTGTCCCATCATCAAGCGACTGAAAATCGACCGTGACGCAGTACGGCGTGCCGATTTCGTCCTGGCGGCGGTAGAGTTTACCGATAGCGCCGGTGTCGTCGTACACCGTGCGGAAGAAACTGCCAGTCTGGATTGACCGGCGCAGGTCTTGCGCCATGGCGACCAACCCTTCGTGGTTGCGTTTGAGCGGGAAGACCGCGACGCGGATCGGCGCCAGGTGCGGTTTCAGGTGCAGCACCGTGCGGAAGTATTCATCGATGGGTCCCTGCGCCTGCCCGCGCAGTTTCTTCCCCAACTCAATCTGATCGGCGCCGGGCATTGCCAGGAGCGTCTCGATCTGCGGCATTGTTTCAGGCGCCCCCGCAAGAATCGCCTGCCCGCGCTCGATCAGCGCATCGCGCGTTTCAGGCGCCAGTTTGTCGCTCCTGCCGACCGATTTGAGGAATGCGTCGAGCGCATCAGTCACCGCACTGATCCGTTCGGAAGGCGGCGCTTTGACCATCTGCTCGTCGTAGGCTTCGGCGAGCACCGCCAGGAAGCAGCGTCCCACTCCCGCCGACGGCTCAATCACGAAGGGCACAACATGCCGTTTGCTCTCCGGGTCGTAGTACGTCAGCCGGGCGGTGCTGTCGCGGTTCGGATTTGCGCGCGCCGTCAGATTGAGCGTCTCCTGGTCGCGGCTGTGCGAGCCAAGGTCATAGTCGGTGCGGCTGGCAATCCCCTCAACCTCCTCGTACCCCAGGGTAGGGTAGTTGTACATGAGATCGAACGTGCGCTTCGAGTAGTGCGCCAGTTCGTCGGGAGGCACATCGTAAATCCTGATCCGCTCGCGGGGAACGCCAATACTCTCCCACCATGCGAGCCGGTCCTCCAGCCAGCGTTGATGCCATTCGTCCTCTGTGCCGGGCACGACGAAATACTCGATCTCCATCTGCTCGAATTCACGCACGCGGAAGAGGAAGTTGCGCGGGTTGATCTCGTTGCGGAACGCTTTGCCAACTTGCGCAATGCCGAACGGCAGTTTGCGACTGCTGGTCGCCAGCACATTACCGAAGTTTACAAAAATGCCCTGAGCGGTTTCCGGGCGCAGGTACGCAAACGAGTCAGCGTCCGCCACTGGACCGACGGCGGTCTTGAACATCATATTGAACGGTCGCGGCTCAGTCAGATTAGTCGATCCGCAGTTCGGGCAGCGTCCCTTGATATGATCGGCGCGCCAGCGACTCTTGCAGTCGCGGCAATCGACCAGCGGGTCGTTGAAGGTCTCCTCGTGCCCGGAGTAGCGCCAGGTCAGGCGGTTCATCAGAATCGCGGCGTCCAGTCCTTCCATATCATCACGCTCATACACATTCGCGCGCCACCAGGAAGCGATGATATTGTTCTTCAGTTCGACTCCAAGCGGTCCCCAATCGAAGACGCCCTGCAAACCGCCATAGATTTCGGAACTCGGAAACACAAAGCCGCGCCGTTTACAGAGCGACACCAACTGATCGAGCGTTATTGCTGGCATATGGACAACTCCTGTTCAAAAAAAACCAGGCGATCATGCTCGCCTGGGGACGCATTGCAGCGCAACACGCGGTTCCACCCCAGTTACCGCACGCGGCTGACGCCCGATGCGGTCACTCGAAGGCAAAGCGGCTCCCCAGCGCCATTCCCCGCCTTACTGCCGCCGGGCTTGCACCCTCCCCGGCTCGCTGAGGGCAGCGCGTGCGAGTACTCTTCTGGTTCAACGCCGCGTTTGTTACTTTTCTTCCGGGACGAGCGCGCGCTCGTCGATAACGCCATTAACTTCGCTGGCGCGCGGCGCAGAAGGCTCGCGCTGCGGCGCTGACGCTCCGTGATTGAGATGCGTGTAGATTTGCGTCGTCGAAATCGACGTATGTCCCAGCAATTCCTGCACTGCGCGCAGATCGACCCCGGCATTGAGCATATGCACTGCAAACGAATGGCGCAGCATATGGGGCGTCAGATCGCTCAACCCCAGTTCCCCGGCGTACTGTTTGAGAATCAACCAGAATCCTTGCCGCGTGAGGCGTTTACCGCGGTGATTGAGAAACAGCGCCTCGCTCGATGATCCGCTCCCACGGGCAAGCTGGCTGCGACCGATATCGAAGTATTCTTCCAGCGCCGTTACCGCAGACCCATGGATCGGCAAGACGCGCGTCCGCCCATGTTTACCGACACACTGAATCTCGCCGCGTTCGAGATCGACATCACTCACATTCAATGCCACCAATTCGCTGACGCGCACACCAGTAGCGTAGAGCAATTCGAGCATCGCCTTATCGCGGATGCGTTCCGGCGTTGGCGAGCGCAGCGGCAATTCCAGCAACTCATCAACCTGGCGCGGCGTCAGCGCCCGCGGCAGGTCACGATCCACCTTGGGCGAGTCGATGAGCTCGGTTGGATTGTGGGGCACAACGCCGCTCTTCTTCAGAAAGGCGAAGAACGATTTGACCGCAGCGACTCTGCGCGCGACGGTTGAGCTGGCATAGCGGCGTTCACGAAGATCGATCATAAACGCCAGCACATCATCGTGCGTCACATCACGCCATGCGAACTGTCGCCTTCCGTGCAGAAACTCGCAAAATTGCTCCAGATCAGTGCGATACGCTGCTATCGTATTGGCGGAAAGATTGCGGTTGTCCGCAAGATGGCGCAGAAACGCTTCGACCTGTTCGTTCATGAGTGTCTCCAGCGCGCAGCATACCAACTGGCGCAGAGAATGCGCCAGACGCACGGTTGCCTTGGTATCGCTTTCAGCAGTAAACCGTGTACACCAGTGTAGCAGGACGCTCAATGTCGAGGCATGGTACCGCAATGACCCTTGCGTGTCAACCGGTTACTGCCGCTTCAACATACTGAGCGAAGAATCGCTCCAGATGATCACGCGCCTCAGCAACGCCAGACGAATGATGGATGGCGCTGCGCAATGCTGCGGCGCCGGGCAACTCAATGCCGAACTGACCGATTAACTGTTTCAGTTTGTTCAGCGCCAGACGCTCTGGCAGATCGTCACAGCACATATCCAGGTAGCGCGTCAGAAACTCGTACTTGTCGGCAGGCGTCACCACCATTGGCGCCATTCCTGCACGCAATTGAGCAATCTGACGAAAGATCCAGGGGTTGTGCATCGCCGCCCGCCCAATCATGACGCCGTCGGCGCCGCTCTCGCGCAGGCGCCGCAGTGCATCGGCGGCATCGCGCACATCTCCTGATCCAACGACAGGAATACGCACCGCACGCTTGACTTCAGCGATGCGGCGCCAGTCGGCGATGCCGCTGTACCCCTGCGCGCGTGTTCGCGGATGCAGCGCCAGCGCCGCAACGCCAGCCTGCTCCGCCATTTTTGCGGTATCCAGATAATTCAGGCTCTCGTCGTCCCATCCGGCGCGAAACTTGAGCGTGACCGGAATCTGAACGGCGTTGCACACTGCTTTGAGCAACCGTTCCATTTTCGGCAGGTCGCGCAGAAGCGCCGAGCCATGGCCGCCGCCGGTCACTTTGGGCGAAGGACAACCGCAGTTGATATCGAGGATATCCGCGCCCAACGATTCGACCACGCGCGCAGCCGCCGCAACCAGTTCCGGCTCGTTGCCGCTCAACTGCATCGCAATCGGGCGCTCTTCCGGCAAATAATCGAGCTGGCGGTGGCGGCTGCGCGCACGCGGGCTGACGGCTGAGGCATTGGTCATTTCGCTGCACACCAGACCACACCCGCCCAGGCTGAGAATCATGCGGCGAAAGATGCTGTCGGTGACGCCCACCATGGGCGCAAGCACGATGTTGGGCTGAATCGCTATCGCCCCGATGCGGTACTGTATCGGAAGATCGTCGTACATACGCCTGCGAACTATCGTTTTCGTAGCACTCTTTTGAATTATACCAGAGTTATGCGCATTGGTGTGGGGCGCGCCAGCGCGCAGACGCCGGTCTGACGGTCCTCCCCGCTCCGCCAACTTGACAATTTCCCAATCCTGGCTACAATCGCGCCCTATATCGAAGGCGATACGACAACACTCTTTCGTGCACGATAGCGTATCGCGCCATGGTTTGCGCATCACGCGCTGCGCCAATGATGATCTGCGCAGCCTTTGTGTGCGCCGTCGCATCCGGCGGCGCGCATTGCGCCGAGCCGTTTGAATGCCAGGAGTATGGATGTTATCAGATCAACGCCTGTCGCTAGTTGCTGCGATTGTCGCGCTCTTCGCGTCATTGCTGTCCTTCAACCACGCGCACGCCGAAGAGACGCCGCCGTCTCCCGCTTCAGACGCTCCGTTTGCAACCTCTCCCGTCGCTCCAACCTATCGGGTATTCGCTACGCGCCAGGGGCGCGTTGGCCGCCGCACTGCCAATGGGCACATCATTCAGCCACGCGATCGGTTTGTGGCGCTCCCTTCCTGGAGCGCGCTTTCGAGTCGCGGCGGCGCTGAATATCAGGTGCGCGTCACCTACCGCAATCGCAGCGTGGTGCTGCCAGTGTGGGATGTTGGTCCCTGGAACACGCGCGACGATTACTGGTCGCCGAACCGGCGGTATGGCGACCTCCCCGTCGGTTTGCCCATGGCGCAGGCGGCGCGCCAGTTGGGGTACAACAACGGTCGCGACGAGTTTGGGCGCCGCATTCGCCAACCCAATGGCATCGACATCGCCGATGGCGCGTTCTGGGATGATCTCGGCATGACCGATAACGATTGGGTCGAGGTGACGTTCTTGTGGCTTGGCGCCGACCCGTTCGTTGCAGCCGGCGATGCAGTCTTGCTGACGGATCGCACGGCGGTCGAACCAGAGGCGATTGTCGTGGATGATGGCGCTCCAGGGTACGCTGCAACCGATGGAAGAAACTGGCAGCGCGCCGACTGCGGTTTTGGCGGCAGTCACGCCTGGAGTTACGATACGCCGAATGCAACGGCGCGCTCGCAGCAGCGCGCCGTCTGGTCGCCCGATCTGCCGGGAGAAGGTTTCTACGAAGTGATGGCGTTCATTCCGACATGCGGTCCGACGCCGACGAACCAGGCGCGGTATTCGGTTGCGCACAGCGGCGCTATGTCCGAAGTTGTGGTCGATCAATCCACAGCAGCCGGCGGATGGGTCTCGCTGGGGGTCTTTCATATGGGACCGGGCAGTTCGGTGGCGCTGACCAATCACACCGGCGCCGATGGTCGCGCGGTTCACTTTGATGCGCTCAAATGGGTTCTGCGCAACGATCAGACGCCGCCAGACGCTTCGGTGACCGAAGCGTCGCTCCTGCCCGAAGGCGGCATTCTGGTGCGCTGGGAAGGCGATGATGATGTCAGCGGCGTTGCGTCGTTCGATGTGCAGGTGCGCCGTTTACCCGATGGCGAATGGATAGACTGGCGCATTCAGGCGACCGGGCGCGAAGCGATCTTTGTTCCCGCTGAGCCCGGCGCCTACGCCTTCCGCGCCCGCGCCCGCGACTGGACCGGCAAAGAACAACCCTGGCCCGATCTGGATGACATTCAGGTTGTTGTGCCGTAATCACTGCCTGATCCGAATGTCTCCGCTTGTGGTTGCGATGTTAAGCGCATAGGCGCCATCACCAAGCGTCGCGCGCCATTCGCGCGGCGCGCCTTTCTCGCGTATGCCAAGCCCCTCAACGTCGCCGCTCACGGTTTTGATGAACAGGCGATAGCCGGTCTGCGAGGGGATTTCCACACTGACATCGCCAGACACACTGGTGATGTCGAGGTCGCCGGAGAGTGCGCCATCCGCGTTGATCTTCCCGCTCGTGGTTTGCAGGCGAACCGGACCGCTCACAACGTCGCGCACCCTGATCGAGCCGGAAATGGTCGTGACCGCAAGCGAGCCGTTGACGCCGCTGAGTTCAACGTCGCCGCTGGCGGTTCCGACTCTGGCGTCGGCGACCCGTCCATCACGCAGGGTGACATCGCCGCTGATGGTATTGACCGCCAGAGAACCGCCAATACCGTCGAGACGCACATCGCCGCTGGTTGTGTTGACCGTCGCATCGCCATTGATCGCTTCTATCCGAACATCGCCGCTTATGGTCGTTACGCGCACCTCCGCAGCAGCAGGCGCCGCAATCTCGTAGCGCAGCCCGCCGCAGAACAGCCAGCACCTGGACTGGTGAGAAACCCATACGGTGTCGCCATCCGTGCGCACTGCGACGTTGAAGTCGCTCATCGACCACCCGACCTGCTGCGCCTGAACGCGAAACTCAGGGCGATCCCAGCGTATAATAGTCACATCGGCGCTGCCTGCATCGATCGCGATCCGCCGCCCGCCGACTGTCTGATCGACCGGGGTTCGACTGCCCGGCGATAACAGATCACCCGCAAATCGAACCAGGAGCCATGCCAGTCCAAGCGTCAGTAAGGTCAGTCCGACAATCAGGGCGCCATTGCGCCGCTGATAGTACGCTTCATCAGGCAGACGCGATGATGGCGGTGGGTCATCTGGTAAGGACGTCAGGTTTTGTGTTGTGTACGGTTCGCGGTTTTGAGCATCCATCGTATCCTCCAGGTCGTACAGGCGCCAGAATGTCCAATGCTCCCTGCTACGACGTTCACCAGAAGGCGCAGGTTGCGTCCTGCGCCTTTCCTGACTGATGAGGCGCACCAATGCCGTTGTTGATCGATGGACACAACCTGATCGCACAGATGCCCGGCATGCGCCTGTCCGACGCCGACGACGAAGCGCAGCTCGTCCTGCTCCTGAGAAGATATGCGGCGCAGCGCCGCGGGCGCACGATCGTCGTGGTGTTCGATCACGGCGTCTATGGGCATCCGCAACGCCTCGACGGATACGGCGTCACCTGCCTCTTTGCGCGCTCACCGCAGGATGCCGACGCGCACCTGATCCGGCGAATCAACGCCATCACACGCCCGCGTGAGTGGACGGTCGTCACCGGGGATCGGCAGATAGCGCAGGCTGCCACTGCCTGCGGCATCAAGGTCATCGACTCACGCACCTTTGCGCAGACATTACTCCAATCTGCGAATCCGCCCCGGACCCGGCAGCGCGCAGACGCCGAAAAGCCAGAACAGGCGCCGCACTCGGACATCGAAGAATGGCTGCGCCTGTTCGGGGGAGAGGAGGGAGAACATCCTCAATAGGCGGGTGAGTCGGTTACTGCTGACAGCGAACCAATGTCTGCACCGTGTCGGTATGGTAGATATAGAGATCGTTTCCCACAGCGAGCGTGATTCGATACCCTGGCGTGATGACCTGCTGGTATGTCATACCGGGTTGCGGGCAGCCAAGGCTTGCGTCGCTCCAGAACACTGGATCGGCGATGACAACCTTGATCTGATCAACAGAAATCTCCAGTTCTTCTGCCAGTTTCTGGCGCGCCAGATCGCTCATCGCCTGCATCGTCGCTTCGTTGATCTCGCTCGTCGGTTCAGGCGTCGGCTGCCCTGGCGCCGGATAGGCGCCGTTTTCCGGGGCAGGATACGGCGAGACGGCGGGATTTGTGGGCGCTTCCACAATCACCACCGTGGTGATTGGCGCCTGCGTTGCCGGCGCGGTTGGCTGCGTCGCCGCTGGCGCGTTGCTGCAGGCTGTCACTATGATCGCTGCTGCAAGGACCCATGCAATTATCGACTTGCGCATTGCTTCCTCCCTGATACAATGACAACGACAGGCAATGCCGTTCGTTTTGTTGATTGGAATATGAGCCTGTGAGTCGATGGTTGAACGATGGACGTTGTACAGGATAGACGCCGCAATCGCCTTGCCTGTTCCATCGACGCAACACGCTCCATTGTACACGACGATGTCCATGCTTTCTTTTGCCATCGAAACCGCACGACGCGCTGGCGCGCTTCTGATCGACGGGCTGGCTCGCAGCCGCACAATCGAGTTGAAGAGCGCCTACGAAGTCGTGACTGAAGCAGACCAGGCAAGTGAGGCGTTGATCGTCAGCGCCATTCACGACGCCTTTCCCGATCATGCCGTTCTCGCCGAGGAAGGGGGCGGCGTGGAACGGGCATCACCCTTCCTGTGGATCATCGATCCGCTCGACGGCACAAACAATTATGCGCACGGATTTCCCTTTTTCTCGGTTTCTATCGCCCTGATGGAGCACGACACCCTGATCCTCGGCGTTGTATTCGACCCGTTGCGCGACGAACTGTTCGCTACCGAACGCGGCGCAGGGGCGTGGTGCAACGAACGACGCCTGCGCGTTTCGGAAACGCCAACCCTCACGGCATCGCTGGTATCGACAGGATTTCCCTACGACTACGCAACAACCGTCGACAATAACACCCGGCAATTCACCCGCATCCAGGCGCGCACCCAGGGAGTCCGGCGCGCCGGCTCCGCTGCGCTCGACCTGGCATATGTTGCGGCAGGGCGGCTCGATGCCCACTGGGAACTGCGCCTGAAACCGTGGGATACAGCGGCGGGCGCGCTCCTGGTG
>DAOTWI010000779.1:0-1956 GCA_034436075.1 Roseiflexus sp. | reverse complement strand
ATCTACGCTGATCTCGAGGACCGGCTGGAGGGAGTCGTATCGGACCTCGCGGTATCGTGACGCAAACGGCGCCGCCGGTCGCTCATCACTGGCATCACACCTCAATGCCATCGGCGGCGGTATCGATCATGCGCAACAATTCATCGCGTGAGACGCGCCGTCCACGTGAGCGAATCCAGCGCGCGAACCAGCGCAGGTTGTTGTGAAAGGCGATGATCGCCTCTTCTTCGGACAACTCCGGCACCTTCTGGCGCAGCAGCGCCAGGATCGCTTCACGTTCCTCACCGTCGATCTCGGGGATGCTCATGAGGATTCGTTCCGCGCGCAGAAAGAAGATTTCACGTTCCAGCGGCGGAAACTCATCACCGATCTGTCGAATGTTTCCCAGATAACACACCGTGCGCTGGCGCGGCGTGTCTTTTTCATCACGATAACTTTCGACCAGATACGCATCATGGAATGTAACATTTGCGGCGCCGGCGTTTTTATGCTTGCGAACAATCCAGCGGATGTACATGGTTATCCCTGCGTGATGATACGTGCCGATAGTAGTATAGCATGTTCCACCGCAAAAATGTGCGGTTCCTCACCTAACGGCTGCGTTCCACACCGACCCGTGCGCAAAGGTGCGCCAGCGGGCAGGCGCTGCAACGCGGCGAGGTCGGGTGACAGATATTCTGCCCCAGGGTGACGAGCAACCCGTTGATTTCCTTCCAATACTCGAGGGGCAGAATCTCACGCAATGTCATCTCGGTTTCGTCCGGCGTTCTGGTTTGCACGTAGCCCCAGCGATTGCAGATGCGATGCACGTGCGTATCGACACAGATCCCCGGCAGGTCGAAACCGGCGGTGAGCACCAGATTGGCGGTTTTCCGTCCGACGCCGGGCAGCGCCAGGAGTGCATCGAGATCGGCGGGAACCTCGCCGCCGTACTCCTCGAGAAGGCGCTGGCAGATGGCGCGGATGGTTCGCGCTTTGTTGCGATAGAACCCGACCGGATAGATCAGTTCGGCGATCTGTTCTTCGCTGAGCGCCAGCATCTTCTCCGGCGTGTCGGCGACGGCGAACAGGCGCGGCGCGACCACGGCGGTCATCGTGTCCTTGGTGCGCAGACTGAGGATCGTGGCGATGAGGATGCGAAACGGGTTGTTGGCTTCCTCCTCGCCCATGCCATCGATCAGCGGCTTGGGGAAGCGCGGCATCTCGGCGCGCAAAATCGCCATCGCAGCGTGGATGTCGAAGGTGGTCATGAAAGTGGATGCGGAATGCTCACACAAAGGCACAAAGGCGCAAACTCTCTTCGCTTCAGGTCTGGCGACTTACGGAACGCGGCTCTCTAAAGATTGCCACATCTCACGACAGATCTCACCAATGTCTTCTTCTGTCAAAGACACCTCTTTCCAGAGACCGCCAAGCGCCACTGGCTCATATTTCAGTCTCCGTTGCCTTCTTTGCAGAAACTCGACGAAATCCGCCACTTCTTCCAGTTGCTCTGGGGGCAAGCTATCGAGAAGATGCAGGATGCGCTGTTTCACTTCATTCTGAGTAGTCACACTGATCCTCCATTTTTCCTCATATCAACTGCCAGCAACCCGATGAGCGCCGCTTCGATGAGTTTGTCAATGTACGCAATGAGCGAACGTTCGCCGAAGATTGCCCATCCCGCAATTGTCACCGCCGTAAAGCCAATCAACGTCCAGCGAATGATGCGCCGGTATGCGGCGAACTGCGGCAGGTAGAGCGCCGCCGCCAACCCGATATATCCCAACCCGTTGAGGTAGAACATGATCAGGTTCGTCGGCAGCGCCAGCACGATATGGATGAGCGCCGTCGCCGTCGCCAGCAGGATGATGCTGATCTGGAGCGGTCTAAATGTCATATGCGGTCCAATATGGGCGCGCCAGCGGCGTGCCCCAATGTGCCACGGTCACCCGGTCGGCGCGCGGGCGCGCCAGC
>DAOTWI010000778.1:0-9066 GCA_034436075.1 Roseiflexus sp. | reverse complement strand
CGCAGCGGCATTGCTGGCGCTCCCCTGGCTGGCGTGGGGCGCGCTCGGATCGCTCCTTGATAGTCTGCTTGGTCTTGCCGCCGCCGGGTTGTTCGGCGTAGCCGCCAGTCTGCTGGTTGTGCGGGTCTATCTGCGTCCGCTCCCCGCTGACCCGGATGGTCCAGGGGTGTTTGTGGGCGGCATCGTGATCGGGGTGCTGCTGCTGATCCTGGGGTGGAATATCGGGGTTGGCGGGCAGACGTTGTTGCTGCTACCGCTGCTGCCAGCGCTGGGATGGCTGGCGGGTGCGGTTGCCGGTGTCCGGCGCGGCTATGATCCTGACTCACAGGCGCTGGCGCTGTTCGCTACGCTGGCGATGGCGCCGCCGCTGCTACTCGCCGACCCGGATACGCTCCATATCGAATTGCTGGCGCAGGGGCGCGAAGGGATCGCCTGGGCGATGAGCGCGGCCGGGGTCAGCGCATTGCTGGCGCTGATGCTGTCGGGCGTGATGCCGCTGCTGCGCCGGGCAGCGGAGCATGCGCCACAGATCGGCGTCGCTGGCGCTGCGGCGCTCTGGCTGGCTGGCGCTGCGGTGTATGGCGGCGTCGGGCAACCTGGATTGTATGGCGACCGGCTGTTCGTCATTCTGAAGGACCAGGCAGACCTGTCCGCCGTGGCATCCATCGATGATTACCAGGCGCGGCGGCGCGCCGTGTACGAAACCCTCGTGCGCCACGCCGATGCAACGCAGTCTGGGTTGCGCAACGATCTCGCCCGCCTGGGCGTCTGGCATCGTCCCTACTATCTGATGAACGCCGTGGAAGTCGAGGGAGGCATCCTGATGCGCCTGTGGCTGGAGATGCGACCGGAGGTGGAGCGGGTCGTTCCCAATCCGGTGCTGCGCCCGCTCCCCGAGCCGCTGGAGGCGGGTAGCGGTGATATGCCCGCACCGAGCGAACCGCCCTGGAACCTGACCATGATTAGAGCCGACCGCGTCTGGCAGGAATTCGGCGTGCGCGGCAAGGGGGTGGTTATCGGGTTGATGGACAGCGGGGTGCAATGGGATCATCCCGAACTGCGCGACAGTTACCGGGGCGTGGGCGCGGATGGAGCCGTCGTCCACGCTTACAACTGGTACGACCCGTGGGGCGGTGCAACGGAACCGCTGGACTACAGCGGGCACGGCACCTTCACCCTGAGCGCAGCGGTCGGCGACCGCGTCGGCGTCGCCCCCGACGCCACCTGGATTGCGTGCGTCAATCTGGCGCGCAATGTGGGGAATGCCGCGCGCTACCTGGATTGCATGCAGTTCATGCTGGCGCCTTTCCCGCCGGATGGCGATCCGTTGCGCGACGGCGACCCGGCGCTCGGCGCCGATGTGACGAATAACTCCTGGGGATGCCCGCAAGACCTGGAAGGGTGCGATCCGAACACGCTCCTGCCCGCCGCCGAGGCGTTGCGCGCTGCGGGAATGGTCACCATTGCCGCAGCCGGTAACGACGGACCGGCGTGCAGCAGCCTGAATGCGCCTCTTGCCCTCTACGACGCCGTTTTTACCGTTGGCGCCGTGCAGCGCGATCGCATGATCGCCCCTTTCAGCAGTGTCGGACCGGTAGTGGCGGATGGCAGCGGGCGGATCAAGCCGGATATTGCAGCGCCAGGCGCAGACGTGTTCGCCGCAGCGCCAGGAAGCGGTTACATGACCGGCAGCGGCACCTCGATCGCAGCCCCCCACGTGACCGGCGTGGTCGCGCTGATCTGGTCGGCGAACCCGGCGCTCATCGGTGATGTGGAGCGCACGGAAGAGATTCTGCGCATGACCGCGGGACCAGCGCCGCACGAAGAGGTGAGGAGCCCCCAGTGCGCTGGCAGCGCCGCTGCGGACGACCTGGCGATCCGTTACGGCGCCGGGATTGTCGACGCCTATGCAGCGGTGCGCACTGCCCGCGAGATTTGACAGCCATAGCGCGCAACCTTTACAATTCAAACAGCGTAGTAGTGAGGAGAGGACGAGGCGTTCGCCGCTGCATAGGCGCGGCAGACGCAAGACCCTGGACGCGCGGGCGCGCGCCGCCGCTCCAGTTTCATTGCGCACACGAGGTGCCATGCGCCTGATACTCTATCTGGGCAAGGGTGGCGTCGGCAAAACGACCACCTCGGCGGCGACTGCGGTGCGCGCCGCCGAACTCGGCTACCGCACGCTGGTAGTCAGCACTGATGTGGCGCACAGCCTGGCTGATGCGCTCGACCATCCGCTGGGACCGCAGCCGACTCAGTTGACCGACCGGCTCTGGGGGCAGGAAATCAACGTGCTCGAAGAAGTCCGGCAGCACTGGGGCGAGTTGCGCACCTATCTGGCGGGGTTGCTCAAACGGCGCGGCGTTAGCGATGTCGCCTCCGAAGAACTGGCGATCATCCCCGGCATGGAAGAAGTCGTCAGCCTGCTTCATATCCGGCGGCAGGCGCGCGACGGCAACTTCGACGCCGTGATTGTCGATGCGGCGCCGACCGGCGAAACCATCCGGTTGTTGACGATGCCGGAAACGTTCCAGTGGTACGCGGCGCGCGTGATGGATTGGGACCCTGGCACCAAGAGCGTCGCCAAACCGCTGGTGCGCGCCCTGATTCCGGCAACCAACGCCTTCGAGACGCTCGACCGGCTGACGAAAGGGGTCGAGGCGCTGCGCCAGATGTTGACCGACCCGGACGTCAGTTCGTACCGCCTGGTGGTCAACCCGGAGCGCATGGTCATCAAAGAGGCGCAGCGCGCGGCGACATACCTGGCGCTCTTCGGCTATCCCGTCGATGGCGTGGTGCTCAACCGGGTCCTGCCGCGCAACGCGGTGGCTGGCGACTTCATGGAGCGCCTGTACGAGATGCAGTCGTCGTACCGCAAAATGGTGCACGACCTGTTCGAACCGCTGCCAATCTGGGAAGCGCCGCACTACCCGCACGACATCCGGGGCATCAAGGATCTCTCGCAGGTCGGGCGCGATCTGTTCAAGGACGAGGACCCGACGAAGGTCTTCTTCCGCGGCACAACGCAGGAAATTGTGCGCGACGGCGATGAGTACGTCATGCGCCTGCCGCTGCCGCACGTCGAAATCGGCAAGGTGTCGATCACCAAGCGCGGCGATGAGTTGTTCGTCGCTATCGGCAATTTCAAGCGCGATATGATCCTGCCGCTGACCCTCGCGGAGCGACCGGCGAAGCGCGCCGTGTTCCGTGACGGGGTGCTCGAAGTGCGCTTCGGCGCGCCTGAAACTGTCGAGCCGACAGCGGCGTCCGCAGGTTGATATATCAGGGAGTGATAGACGGATGATTACGGAAGAACTGGTGCGCAGCGCGCTCAAGAATGTGTACGACCCCGAAATCGGGATGGATATCGTCAATCTGGGGCTGGTCTACAACATCGACGTTCAGGAAGGCGGCCGGCGGGTGGTGGTCGATATGACCCTGACGACTCCTGCATGCCCCGCCGGACCGCAGATCCTCAACCAGGCGAAGCGCGAAGTCGAAAGCCTCAACCAGGTGTACAGCAATCTGGAAGATGTGCAGATCAACCTGGTGTGGACCCCGTTCTGGAACCCCTCGATGATGAGCGAAGAAGCGCGCGAAGAACTGGGGTTCTTCTAAATCGCATCTGGACATCATGGGTGCGGGCGCGGCGCGCCGTGCCCCCACCTTGCTCCTTCAACAGAGCCCCTCCAGTAAATACCCCCTAACCAGATGTTGCGGGTTCGTAACTCCGCAACCGCCTTTCCCGCTCTATACTCTCCACGAACTTTGTGCCATGACGCACGAAGAATCGCTGACGCTATCCTGGTTCATCGAGGCGCATCATGCATTCTTCATCGCCGCGAGTCAGCGCCACGCCCCTGCAGAGGAGCGTTCGTCCGGTCGAGGGTTCTCCTTCGCCGGCGCGCTGGATCAGACGTGCGCTGTATGGTGTGGCGGCGCTCTTCATCGCCCTGGTTGTCCTCATTCTCTGGTTTGCCATCGCCCGTCCCGTTCAGGTGTTGCCGCGGATCGCGCAGGCGCCCGCATTCATGCTGACCGATCAGGATGGTCGCTGGGTGAGCGACGCCGATCTGCGCGGCAGCGTGCTGCTCATCAATTTTGCGCATACGCGCTGCGGTGAACGCTGCGCAGCGATGGAGCGCAGCCTGCTGGCAGTCTCTGACGCCCTGCGCGCCGATGGCCGGTTGGGAACGCAGGTGCGCCTGATAACGATCAGTGTGGATGCCGATGGCGACACGCCGCCAGCGCTGCGCGCCTATGCCGCGCGTCTGAATGTTGCGGCGCCGGAGTGGATCTTCCTGACCGGTTCCGCCCGCGAACTCAAGCAACTGATCGGCGGCGAGTATGGCGTCTACTACCGGCTGAACGGCGAGACCGTCGATCTCGTCGATCAACGCGTCGTGCTGGTGGATGAAACCGGTCTGCTGCGCGCCGAGTACGATGGAACGCGCCTCGATCCCGCGATTGTCCTGCGCGACATCGGGCTGGTCGAACAGGAGGCGAACAGCAGCGATGCGGCGCGGCCCATCTATGAAGCAGCGCATATCTTTGTCTGTTATCCGAGGTGAGAGGCGAGAGGCGAGAGGTGAGAGAAGCGGACAGGTTGCCTGTTGCGGGCAGGAAGGTTATGGATGGCGGCACGTAGGGGCATTGCGGTGCAATGCCCGCGGACACGTCGCTCATATCAGGTGATCGTTGCAAACACTAGAAGGGAACCGGGTCTATGACCGAACAGCCAGTCACAGAGCATCGGGACGAAACGGAAGAACACGAGAACCACGAACTGCCGCGAGGCGCACTGCTGATCACGTTGACGTATCTGGCGATCCTTGCCGGGCTGTGGATCCAGGTGTATCTGCAGCTGCTGGCAAATGGCGGAGTGAGGGGGGGATCATGAACCAGAAATATCTGGGGTATCTCTTCGAAGTTGCATGGATTCTTCCCAGCGTTGCAGTGCCGATCGCATTTCTGGTGGCGATTGTGATTACGGCATTCGCTGTGGGCATTGCGGTGCCGGGAAATGCGGGGCGCATCGATCCGAAGGCGCTCAACACGACGGCGCCGTTCGATCAGCCAGGGCTGCGCGAACTAGCGCCAGGGCGCTACGAAGCCGTCGTTACCGCGCAGTTGTTCAATTTCACGCCTGGGGAGATTGAAATCCCTGCCGGCTCGAAGGTGACGTTCATCGTGACCAGCCGTGATGTTATTCACGGCTACAAGATCGAGAAGTCGCCGATCAACATGATGGTCATTCCTGGTCAGATTTCGCGGATGACGACCACGTTCGACACGCCGGGCGAGTACTATATCTACTGCCACGAATACTGCGGCGCAGGGCATCATCTGATGGTCGGCAAACTCATTGTGACGCCGGCGAAGACGGCTTCGACCAATCGCTAGCGCGGTTCGCGCCCACAGCGCGGCGGGCGCTGGCTGAGCCTGTCGAAGTCAGCGCCAGCTGCCAGAACAGGTATTCGAGAGATAGTCATTAGTGTGTCTGCCGCCTGCCGCGATTGCAGTGCGGCAACCTGGATTGAGGAGATTGTATGGCTACAGCGCGGGTTTCTGGCGTTTCCGTCGCCGCTGAACGCGCCGAGGTCGGCGTGTTTGCCACCGAGTACCGCCTGACCGGTCTGAACCTGCTGATTGCGTTCATTGCGCTGGCAATCGGCGGTCTGTTCGGCGTGATGCAGGCGCTTCAGTACAACGGCATTGACCTGTACAAGCCGATTTCGCCCATTCTGCGCGGCGGCTACTATCAGGGATTGGCGTTGCACGGCGTGCTCAATGTGCTGGTCTTCACCACGTTCTTTATTATCGGCTGGCTGACGTTCATTACGTCGCGTTCGCTCGGCATCCCGCTGGCAAGTCGCGCGCTCGGATGGACGACGTTCGGCGTCATGACCGGCGGCTTGCTCATTGCTGCGCTGCCGCTGCTGCTCAACAATGCAACAGTGCTCTTCACCTTCTATCCGCCGCTCAAAGCGGATCCGCTCTTCTACATCGGTCTGACGCTGGTGGTCGTCGGCACCTGGCTGTTGCTCATCAACCAGGTGATGATGCTGCGGCAGTGGCGCGCCGCCAATCCCACAGCGCGCATCCCGCTCGCGGCGTTTATGGCGATTGTCACCATGACGATGTGGGTCATCTGCACCTTCGGCGTGGCGACTGAAATGCTCTTCCTGCTGATCCCCTGGTCGCTGGGGCTGGTGCCGGGCACCGACCCGGTGCTGGCGCGCACCCTCTTCTGGTTCACCGGGCACCCGATTGTCTACTTCTGGCTGTTGCCCGCCTATATTTCGTGGTACAACTTCGTGCCGCAGCAGGCGGGGGGGCGGCTGTTCAGCGACCCGATGGCGCGGGTGTCGTTCATTCTGTTCCTGATCCTTTCGACGCCGATTGGTATGCATCACCAGTACACCGACCCCGGCATCAGTGAGATCTGGAAACTGGTGCACGCCATCTTCACCTTCGGCGTCTTCTTTCCAAGTTTGCTGACTTTCTTCAACGTCGTGGCGTCGCTCGAGAACGGCGGGCGGGCGCGCGGCGGCAAAGGGTGGTTGGTGTGGGTTTTCAACCTGCCGTGGCGTGAGCCAAGTTTCACAACGCAGGTGCTGGCGATGATCCTGTTCGCCTTCGGCGGCGCCGGCGGGTTGATCAACGCCTCGTACAATATCAACCTGGTAGTGCACAACACCTCCTGGATTTCCGGGCACTTCCATCTGACCGTTGGCACGGCAGTGACGCTCAGTTTTATGGGCATCACCTACTGGCTGGTGCCGCATCTCACCGGGCGAAGGTTGTGGAGCCCGACCATGGCACTGGTGCAGGCGTGGACCTGGTTCGTCGGCATGGGCATCTTCTCGCACTGGATGCACACGCTGGGGCTGCTGAGCATGCCGCGACGCACCGCAATCGGGGCGATGCGTGAACTGCATCCCGAATGGGAACCGCTTCTGCCGATCATTGCGGTTGGCGCGCTCATCATGTTCGTCAGCGCCATTCTGTACTACCTCAACATGGTGCTGACGATCACCGCCGGGAAGAAAGATACGGTTCCGATGGTTCCGTTTGCGCGAGCCGTGTCCGGTCCTGAGGACGGTCCGCGCGTGCTCGATAACTTCAAGCCCTGGCTGGCGATTGCGTTCGCCCTGATCGTGATCAACTATACACCGACGCTGATCAGGCTGGTGTCGGAGATGCAGTTCATACCCGGCTTGCGTTCGTGGTAGGGCGATAGCGGAGGACGACTACAGATTGTTCTCTGCTGGATGGCGTGCGTTGTCCAGACAGACGGCGAACGCAGATGGCGCGCCATCAGGTTTGTGCGCACACACATGAGGAATAGTCTCGACGGGGCGGCGCAGCGAACGGGCAGGTCTGAGACCTGCCCGTTTGCTGTTCGACCTTTATTCTTGACACACGTTTTCCGTATGCTATAATCGCGGTAGTTTCCCCCAATATGCGTCATGCGCCGGACGCACCTTTGCTTGCGCCAAGGAAACTATCGTGATACGTCTGCATCTTCGACGGCGGCTTACACCGTTTTTCGTTCTGGCTCTGGTGATCTCGGCGGTCGTCGCACCTGCACGCCTTGCTGCAGCGCCGCAGGATTTCCGCTGGGACCCCGCCTCGCGCGCCTATACCGTCACGAATCAGACGCCCAACAATACGGTGCTGGTTGTCAACGATTTCCGCCTGCGCAACGACGATACGGTGGCGGCGACGTTCACAATTTCCTTCCCTGAGCGCCCGAGCGGCTGGCAGGTCAGCACGACAATCGCCCAGCCGATTGCGGTCAATCAGGCGACGACCTCGGCGGTTATTCCCATCCGCATCATTATTCCGCCCAATACGCCCAACGGCGTGCGCACGGTGACAGTGCGCGCCACCCGCACCGACGTGACGCCGAACCTGACGGCGGAAGCGGTGATCCAGGTGACGCTGAATGCGCCAGCGCCGGGGACGCCGCCGGTGTCCGCTTGCCCCGAGTTGTCTGATCCAGGCAACTCCTTCGATGGCGCTGCGCTGATTCTGGTGGATCGCGCCGAACGGCATGGCATCTGCACGATCGGTGATGAAGACTGGTATAAGTTCGGCGCGGTCGCTGGCAAGTACTACTCGATCGATATTCCAGAAATGGATGCCGGTCTCGATCTGGCGCTCGAACTGTATGACGCGAACCGCCGGATTATCGACTCGAACGATGATTTTCCGTTTCGCGGCGGCACGCAAACCCTGACCGACACCCGCCCGCTGATCCAGTCGTTCCGCGCGCCAACCGATGGGTTCTTTTATGTGCGGGTGCGCGATACCCTCGGCATCGGCGGGTCTGACCTCAGTTACACGATTATTGTGCGCGGCGAGAGTTACGGTCCTTTCCCGCCGTTCGTCTCATCGCTCTGCAACGACATCTATGAACAGGACGGGTTGCCGGAACTGGCGCGCCAGATCAATCAAAACGAAACGCAGCGCGGGCGCCTCCTCTGCCCGAATGGCGACGCCGATTGGGTGAAGTTCTTTGCGCTTGCCGGGTATACCTACTACCTCTACACAAATACCCGGCCGTATGCTCCGGCAGACGCCAACGGCATCCTGCCCGGCGCCGATACGATACTCTTCCTGTTTGGGCGTGATGCGATCACCCTGATCGATTCAAACAACAATATCGAAGGCGGCGCGACGCTCGACTCGCTGGTGCGCTTCACCCCCGCCGCCGATGGCATTTACTATGCGCAGGTCAAGAATGTCGGCGATATTGGCGGGATGTTCATCCGCTACGATCTGACGCTGAAAGCGTGCCCTGTCGAGCAACCGGCATGCGCGCCGCCGCCGGATATCCTGCCCGCGCCGCCGCAGGCGGCGGTCGAGGTCGTTCCGCTGGCGCAGGACGTTGCGCCGCTGATCGAGTCGAGTGTGGCGCCACAGGCGGCTCCCGAACTGGTTGCAGATGCAGGCAGTGAAGTGATCGCGGCGCTCGCCGGGTCCCAACCGATTGCCCGTCAGATCGATCCGGCGTTCACCGGCGTCTGGCAGCGGGTGGATCTGCCGGTGACGGCGGGG
>DAOTWI010000777.1:0-3466 GCA_034436075.1 Roseiflexus sp. | reverse complement strand
GCTTGCGACCTGCGCGCGCGCCGCTGCCAGCACATCCGGCTCAGGGGTGGCGAAGAGGAGATCGCGGTTGGCGCGCGCGACTGCCAGTTGACCTTCGGCGAGTTCAACGCCGTTCGCCTCCGCCAGGCGCGCATTGTCGTAGTTCACCTGCGCCTGAGCAACCGCGTTTTCCGCACTGCGCAACGTTGCTTCCGCCTGGACGAACGCATCGTAGTACTGTTGGCGTTGCGAGTCGTTCAGGATGTTCGGGCGCGTCTGCCCTGGGCGGTTCGGGTCCGCCACCGTGCGCACGATCGGATCGGCGCCGGTTTCGCGCACATACTCCCAGTTCTGTTTCGCCGTCGAGTAGCGCGATTGCGCCTGAGTCAACTGGTTGACCGCCTGCTCCAGTTGAATCTGGGCGTTGGTTTTGGCGGTGGAGAGTTGAGAACGCTGGCGTTCCAGGTTCAGTTCCGCCTCGCGAATGCGCGCTTCGGCGGTTTGCACATCTGATTCGCGCGGACCATTGAGCAGTTGGTTGAGGCGCGCCTGCGCCTGCCGGAGTTGTTCCTCGGCAGCGCGCATATCCGAAGTTGTCACGCTCCCTTCCACCTGCCGCAACTGCCCGGCTGCCTGCGCGAGTTGCGCTTCGGCGGCGGCGATCTCTGCTGGCGACGGTCCGGCGAGCAGGCGATCAAGGTTTGCCTGCGCCTGCGCCAGTTGCGCTTCCGCCTGCGCGAGACGCAGTTCCAGTTCGCGGGTGTCGAGGCGCGCCAGCGGTTGACCTTTCTCCACGGTATCGCCAGGGCGCACCAGCACCTCAGCGACTCGCCCGGTCACAGCAAAACTGAGATTAACCGTCTGGACGGGAGCGATCTGTCCGGTGGCGTTGACCGTTGCAATCAGGGTGTCAACCCGCGGATTGACCAACCCGTAGCTGCGCGCTGGCGCCGCTTGCCCGCCGCGAAAGAAGAAGACGCCTGCGGCGCACGCCGCCACGATGAGCACCAAACCGACAGCAGTGATGATCGCGCGCCGGGTGGGACCGCGACGCGCAGAGGTTGCAGACATGATGTTCCTCGATAATCCTGGCGCAATGCATCACAGAAATCCGACCAGCAACGCTGTCATCGGCGCTGCTCATTCTTAATTATTGCCGCTGGCATCAGGCTTTGTCAAAAATCGTCGCCGTTCCAGCCACAAGCGTGGCAAGATCAGCAACGAGCGCAGGAGCGGCATTGGGGATGGCGGAGCGAGCATATCTCACCCCAAGCGCCGCCGCTCGCTCTGCCATGCGCACATCGAGTTCATAGCAGACCTCGACATTGTCGTAGACGCTATTGATTGGAACCGCCAGCACATAGCCAAACCCTGCACGGGCAATCTCTTCCAGCGCGGTTAGCACATCAGGACCCAGCCACTGTCCTGGTCCTTCTGCGCTGTAGTACGCCAGATACCCGGCAGCGCAGCCGAGTGTGGCAACCAGCCGCTGCATCATCCGGCGCAGCCGCCATTGATAGTCGGTTTCAGGCTTGCGTGCGCTCTCGGCAACGCTGTGCGCAATGGCGAGCAGCGCCGCCTTGTGGCGCTCATTCCCGGCAAGACGCTCCAGAGCGATAACCGCGTTTGTTGTCAGCGCCGACACATACCCTGGCAGGTCGGGCCATTCAGGGATCAGGCGCACCTGCACAGGTTGCTCCAGGCGCTCCTGCGCGCGGTCGAGCGTTTCCTGGTACCTGCGCAGGCTCATCTGCGAGGCGACCGGGCTGAGCGGCAACGCCACGACGCGCTGCACGCCCGCTTGAACGAGATGCGTAAGCGCATCTGCAACGGTGGGATGCCAGTGGCGCGCGCCGACAACGACCTGAAAACGCGATCCAGCCCGGTGAGCCAGTTCATCGGCGAGCGCCGCCGCCAGGCGCCTGGCGGCGGAGTCGCCGCTTGTGCCGCTCCAGACACGCTGGCAGCGTTCGCGCATGGATGCAATATCCTCTGGCGACGGCGGATGACCGTGGTAGTGGGCAGTCAGGTATGGAACGATGTCGGCGAGCGTCGCCGGTTCACCATATTCCATCACGAGCACGCCGATATGCGGCGATGTTTCAGGCGCCATCGTTGACCTCGTTGTTTCCGAGGTCATTATAGCAGGTTTGCGACAGAAATCACTACTCGACGGTCACACTCTTCGCCAGATTGCGCGGCTGATCCACGTCGCACCCGCGATGCACCGCCATGTGATAGGCGATCAGTTGCATTGGGATGCTGGTGAGCACCGGCGTCAGCAGTGGCAGCGTCTGCGGAACTTCGATGACGTAGTCCGCTTTCGATGCAACCAGGGCATCGCCCTCAGCCGCAATCGCAATCACGTGCCCGCCGCGCGCGCGCACCTGCTCGATGTTCGAGATCATTTTCTCGTAGACGCCGTCGCGCATGGCGATGCACACCACCGGCAGATCACGGTCAATCAACGCAATAGGACCGTGCTTCATTTCGCCTGCCGGATACCCTTCGGCGTGAATGTAACTGATCTCCTTCAGTTTCAGCGCGCCCTCCAGCGCGATGGGGTAGTTCACCTGCCTGCCCAGGTAGAGCGCATCGCGCGCGCTCTGGTACCGTTCCGCCAGTTCTTCATAGATGGTCTGGCGTTCCAGAATGCGCTCGACTTTGCCCGGCAGTTCGATCAGCGCCTGAATGTACCGGCGCACCCCATCGGCAGAGAGCACGCCGCGCACGGCGCCCAACCGCAGCGCCAGCAGGTACGACACCGCCAGCATTGTGGTGAACGCCTTGGTCGAAGCGACGCCGATTTCAGGACCGGCGTGCAGGTAGATCGCTCCGCCGTCCGCCAACCGCGCCGCCTGGCTTCCAACGGCGTTGACGATGGCGATGCTCTTCGCCTGTTGCCGTCGCGCCTCTTCCATCGCCGCCAATGTATCGACCGTCTCGCCGCTCTGGGTGATCGCCAGCACTGCGGCGCGCTCGCCAAGCAGCGGATCGCGGTAGCGGAACTCGGAGCCATAATCAACCTCGACGCGCACGCGCGCCAGCGCTTCGATGGCAAATTTCGCCACCAGCGCCGCATGCCATGCCGTGCCGCAGCCAACGGCGTAGATCCGATCCAGCTGGCGCAACTCATGATCATCGAAGGTCAGTTCGTCGAGCAGCACGGCGCCGTGGTCGAGATCGATCCGTCCGCGCAGCACATCGGTCAGCGCGCGCGGCTGCTCGAAGATTTCCTTTTGCATGAAATGCTTGTAGTCGCCTTTAGCAGCGGAGACCGGGTCCCATGGGATGCTCATCGGAGTGCGGGCAACCGGCGTTCCATCGAGCCGCGAGATCGTTGCGCCGCCGGCGTCGATCACCGCAATCTCGCGGTCGTCGAGAAACACGACGCGGCGGGTGTAATCGAGGATCGCTGGCACATCGGAGGCGACAAACATCTCGTCATCGCCGGCGCCGATCACAATTCCCCCGGCGTGCCCCAGGC
>DAOTWI010000776.1:0-3445 GCA_034436075.1 Roseiflexus sp. | reverse complement strand
CATCGGCGTCACCGGCGAGTGGCGCGCCGACCCGCCGCCCGACCTGACCGGATGGGCGTACAACACGCAACGGCAACGTTGGGAGCGCGGCATCAGCTTCCCAACCTGGGCTGAACACGCCATTCCGGCGCATCTGGGGCGTTTGCTGGCATATGCGCTCACCGACGCGCAGGCAAACGAGGCGCAGCGCGAACTGATCGCCAAAGCCCTCGCCGTGCGCCCGCTGTCGCCTTCCCTGCGCGGCGTTGCGCCGACCATCCTGGGTCTCAACGGCAGGTGGGCAGTGCCAGGCACGACGTATGGCCAGTCGATTGTCGCGCTCGCGCGCCGCATGCGTTACGGACCCGCGACCCTCGACCTGAGCGCGCCCGCCGACATGGATGAGGACGTGATGCCGGAAGGATCGTAAATTTGTGGGAAGGTTACAGGTGGGAAGGTGCAACGTTGCACGTTGAATGTTGAACGTGAGAAGTTGTAGATTGCCGTTGGCAGGTAGGGGCGCGCCGCTGGCGCGCTCATCGAAGGTGCAACGGTGGCGCGTGCTGCACGTTGAATGTGCGCAGGCGGTAAGATTGCCAGTTGCGGGTGGAAAGGTTGAAGGCGGTCGTTGCACGTTGCACGTTGCACGTTACCCGTAACTCATTGATGGTTCTCAATTCTCGGTTCTCAGTTCTTGGTTCTCAGTTCTCAGTTCTCGGTTCTCAGTTCTCAGTTCTGGGTTCTCAGTTCTCGGTTCTCAGTTCTCAGTTCTCAGTTCTCAACAAGACATGGTATACTTTCAGGCAACCCGGTATGCCTGGAGCCAATCGTATGAACGATGCCTCATTGCAGCGCGAGCTGACCCAGCTGACCTGCGACCTGATCGCCTTCCCTTCGACCGCCGACCATCTCGATGCGCTGACCGCCGTAATTGATTATGTCGAGCAATATGCGCGTGACGCAGGCGCCCGCTTTGTTCACCGCTTCGAGGTCGAACAGAAGCCGAGCCTGATGATCACCCTGCGCGACACACAGATGCCCGCGCTGATCCTCAACGGTCACCTCGACGTGGTTGCCGCGCGCACCGAACAGTACCAGCCCGTGGTGCGCGACGGACGGATCTACGGGCGCGGCAGCCAGGACATGAAGGGCGCGTGCGCCGTTCTGATGCGCCTGATGCGCGATCTGGCCGCACTGCCCGACCCGCCCGACGTCGGTTTTATGTTTGTGACCGACGAAGAAATTGGCGGATTCCACGGCACGAACCATCTGCTGGAGCAGGGGTGGCGTTCCGCGTTCTTCATCGCTGCCGAACCGACCGACCTCAACATCTGTTACGCCGCCAAGGGGATGATGCGCTTCGACATTACGCTTCACGGACAACCGGCGCACGGGTCGCGCCCGTGGGAGGGGATCAATCCGATCCTGCTGCTGCGCGACGGGTTGCGGGCGCTCGAACACCGCTTCCCCACGCCGCGCGAGGCGGTCTGGGCGACAACTGCGGTCCCTACCGTGGTGCATGGCGGCGACACGCTCAACCGCATCCCCGAATCGGTGACGCTTTCGCTCGATATTCGCCACGTTCCCGAAGAAACCCCGGACGAGATCGAGGAGGCAGTGCGCGCCTGCTTCCCAGAAGCGACCGTGACGCGCAACAGCAACGGCGGCATCCCGCTCCTCACCGATCCGCATGATCCGCACCTTGCGCGCCTGGCTGCCAGTGTCGAGCGCGTGACGGGGCGCCAGCCAGCATTCTATCGCGAGCACTATGGCTCAGATGCGCGTTTCTACAGCGGCGCTGGCATCCCGGCGATCTGTTTCGGACCGGTGGGCGCCGGGTTGCACTCCGACGACGAATGGGTGGATATCGCCAGCCTGGAGCGCCTGTATCTGATTTTGCGCGATTTCGCGGCGACAGCCCGGTGATTGGCGGCGCCGCCTCACGCTGCATCCGCTTCTGCAAACGCAAGATGCAGCGCCAGGACCATGAGCATGCTCCGTGGATCATCACCTGGCGCGAGTGTGACTGCGGACTCAGTTGTTCCACGCGCCAGCACGACCGTATTCTGACGCAGAAAAAGCGCACTGCCGCCCGTCGCGCGATGCGCGCGCAGCGCCGGATGCTCCCCGGAGCGCGCTATCAGAATGAGGGGGCATGGCGCATATTCGGCGAGCGCCAGAATCGCAGAGTCCTCAGCATTCAGCACTGCTCTCCCGCCCGGCGCAGTGACCAGCAGCGCCACCCCCAGGGCGCGCGCCAGGTCGTCGCGGCTGCCTGCCTGACTCGCCAATTCCTCCGGCAGATCGAGCAACGCGCTGACCAGACACTGTTCGACCGGCAATCCGCGCCACACGAGATCGACCGGATCGAGATCGAGCACGATCACCTCAGCCAGAGGATCGGTCAGGCAATCGCGTGCCGCGTCGAACGACGCCGATAGCGCCATCGCTACAGCACGGCTACCCTGCTGCCGTAATCGGGAACCGAACATATCAGTCGCTGCTGCTGTCGCTCCGCCTGCAACGACCACAACCGCAGCCGCGCCCAGACGACTCCATGGAAGCATTGAACTGACCGATGACCGGGCAAATGGCGGCGCACCGATGCCAATGTCGGTCTCGTTCAGCGCCAGTCCGCGTTCCCGAAACAGGGTTGGATCGACCACGCTGCTGCGTGCGCCATAGCCAACCTGAAGCAACCCGTCTCGACGCACAAACGCCGGTATGCCTCTCGCCGACGCTTCCGCCATGAGTTGCAACGCTGGCAACGGCAGCGCCGCCGCCCGGCGCTTTTTTTGCAGATCCCACAGCGGGCTGTCGGCGTCCCACGTTTCATCACCGGCATCCTGCGCATCGAGCAGCGCGACGACATACCGCACCATTTCCGCGCCAATAGCCGGCATGGGCGTCACGAAGAACGCTTCATGCCAGATGGAACCGCCCTCATCACGACTTGCGATCTGAGGAGTGCCGATAACCAGCCCGATCCGTTGCGCTGCGTCCTTCAACGCCGCCCGCAACGCCGCACTGCAACTGCGACTGGCGCGAAGGTGCGCCAGCACGCCGGAGCGCGGATCGAAACGGTTGGGACCATCAAACGTTGCAATGCGAACAATCTCGATACTCACAGATGTGCCATGGTTTTTGAATTATTCCGCTATCCGCCCGGCGGCTGATGGAGTTTGATTAAATATTCCGCTATCCGCCTGCCTGCCCGGCGACTGAAGCCGCGGGCTACGGAAAGCAAAGCCCGCCTTCGCGGGCTAGACGTGGCGATACCGGATTATTTTCTCAACAACCATAAGCCGCAGGCTTAACCATATGATGCATCGCATAAGACATGGTACCAGATCATCCAGGTGATGACCGTCACCCTGCCAGCGAACGCATCGGCGGGCGCGCACGCGTTGCTCGCGCCGGAAAGCCGCGCGGCAGGTACGTCACCCCTGCCAGCGAACGCATCGGC
>DAOTWI010000775.1:0-1901 GCA_034436075.1 Roseiflexus sp. | reverse complement strand
GGGCAGGCGCCACGGGTTGCCGGCGCGCTCGATGCCCTCCAGCACGCGCTTGACGTTCGAGGGCACTTCGCTCTGGATCATCGTCAGATTGCGGCGAACATCAACAATCAGATCGACATGCTCGATCATCGCCGGGCACTCTTCCATACAGGCGCGACACGTCGTGCAGGACCAGATCTCATTCTCGCTGTAGATCTCATGCTCAATCAACGGCAGTGTCTCACGGTCGCCGTCGATCCTGGCATACACCAGCTGGCGCTCGGCGACCGGTTTGGGCGCTTCGTTGTACTGGTCGGTCGTCAGCACCGTATGTGCGCGCCCCAGGCTGCCGTCGTGGAGCAACACCGGCTCGCCGCGTTGCAGGTTCATCATCTTGGTGATGAGGAACTTGGGCGAGAGTTGCGAACCCGACGCATATGCCGGGCATTTCGACTGGCAGCGCCCGCACTGCATACAGGCGTCGAAATCGAGCCGCTGCTTCCAGGTAAAATCTGCCAGCGTTGCAACACCGAGGCGCGGTTCATCCTTCTCGATCTCAGCCTCCAGGTTCGGAATGGGGGTCAACGCCCCTTTCGGCGCCAGATCACGGAAGAAGGTGTTCAGCGGCGTATAGATGATGTGCTGAAGTTTTGAGAACGGAATCGATGCAAGGAACGCAGCTGTGACCAGCGTATGGCTGAACCAGAAGAACAGGTGCAACCCCAGGCCGACAGGGCTGCCGTCACCCAACCCTATGCCCCGGAAGACGGTCGCCAGACCATAACCGACGAATGCGCGCGGCGCCCAATCCTGCGTAAAGACCGGGATGCCGCCGATTGTCTGATTCGCCAGGCGCAACCCTTCGATGAAATAGCCGCTGATGCCGATGTACCCAAGCGCCGCCAGCGCCCATAGGTCGGTGCGCCGGTTGTGCAGCCGATCAGGATATTTCGTGTAGCGACGATATGCCATCCAGAGAATGCCGGCGATGAAGACCAGCCCCATGAAGTCCATGATCAGCTCGTAGTTCTTGTAGAACTCGCCGACCAGGATTTTTCCGGCATCTTTCCCCATCAGCGGAATGGTAAAGTCTTCTTCGACGGCGATAATGTCGGTGCCTATGAACAACGCCAGGAATCCAAAGAAAACCAGCGCGTGCATAATGCCGGGGCGCCGGTCTTTGAGGGTCTTCTTCTGCCCAAACACCTGCACCAGGAACTCGACCATGCGCGCGCCGAGGTCTTTGATCCGCACATCGGGGCGACCTTTGCGCCAGCGGTTGACATCACGCAGGATGCCCCACGTCAGGACTGCCATGGCAATGAGCGAAGAACCATACACGGTCAGCGAACCGAGCGTCTCGCCGACATTCCAATAGATTTGACGGAAGGCTTCGGTCATACGGAGCTCCCCAGGGCCTCAGGGCCAGAACTATGATGGCGTTCATCCAGGCGTCCGCCACAGCGAGGGATGGGTGCGACTCAGGCGGGGCGCATCACTGCGCTGCATGATGCCAATGATAGCAGGTGTGTCAATGCTTCCGTAGCATATCATGATCGACACACTGCGTCAAAACAGCGCATAAGATACACAGAGCGCGTGCAAATGCTTTACATTGCACGGGTATGCTGCGCGGTCCGTCACAATCCTAGCATGCCGTGGCGCGCTGTGGAGAGAAGAGGATATGGCAGGAGGTTAAGGGTTCGTAACCGGTGTGGGTGACGTTCTTGAGCGTTTATCACCCATGTCAGGCAGCGACGGAGGGCGCGTTATGCAGCAACTCTGTCGGTGCAATGCAGGAAGACTGCATTGTAGCTGATCCAGTCGAACGCCTGATTACGCAATGGCGGGCGCCTGGCATCCGCCTGCATGCACGGCGAGGTATGCCCAAAAACGGGGCGGGGGCAGGCTCATGCCTGCCC
>DAOTWI010000774.1:0-5727 GCA_034436075.1 Roseiflexus sp. | reverse complement strand
GCGAGCGCTCGTATCTCACTGCTGACGATGACTGGTTTGTGATCCACGAAGGACACGAAGGCACACGAAGCTGCACGAACAACCTTGACCTGAACCTGCGCATGGGCGACAGGGTCCGGTCATGCGGCTCACAGGTGGAGAGTCCTGCTGGCAATGTTCAGGTTACTACCCTTAACCTTCCGTCTCACGCCTCTTGCCTCGCACCTCGTGCCTCTTGCCTCGTGCCTCTTGCCTCGTACCTCGCACCTCGTGCCTCGCGCCTCGTGCCTCTTGCCTCGCACCTCGCACCTCGCGCCTTCCCCATCACCACTGCCGTTTTTGCCCCGGAACCACTGCGCCGAAGATCGATGGCGGCAGTTTGAAACCATGCGCTTCGAGGCGCGTTGTAAAGCGCGGGCGTGTTCCGGTGGGTCGCAATTCGCTGATGATCTTGCCTTCGGGCGTTTTGCCGAGAATATGCAGCAGGAAGATATCCTGCAACACCACGACATCGCCTTCCATGCCCTGCACCTCGGTGATGTAGGCGATCTTGCGGCTGCCGTCTTCCAGGCGCGTCTGCTGCACGATCAGATCGACAGCGGACGCGATCTGCTCGCGAATCACCTGGAGCGGCATATCCATCCCGGCCATCATCGCCATCGTCTCCATACGGGCAATGGCGTCGCGCGGCGAGTTGGCGTGAAGGGTCGAGAGCGACCCATCGTGACCGGTGTTCATCGCCTGGAGCATCGCCATGGTTTCGCCGCCGCGACACTCGCCGATGACGATCCGTTCCGGGCGCATACGCAGCGAGTTGATCACCAGGTCGTTGATCGTCACGCGCCCGGTGCCGTCGATCTCCGGCGGTTTCGACTCCAGGCGAACCACATGCTCCTGCGCCAGTTTCAGTTCGGCGCTGTCCTCGATCGTGACGATGCGCTCGTCGGATGGAATGAAGTTCGACAGCACATTCAGGAGCGTCGTTTTACCAGAGCCGGTGCCGCCGGAGACAATGATGTTCAGGCGACTGACGACGCATGCGCGCAGAAACTCCGCCATTTCGGGCGTCATCGAACCAAAGCGGATCAGGTCTTCGGCTGTCAGTTTTTTCTTGGCAAACTTGCGGATCGTGATCGAGGGCCCGTCAATGGCGCACGGCGGGATGATCGCATTGACGCGCGACCCGTCGGGGAGACGCGCGTCGACCATAGGCCATTTGCGGTCGATGCGCCGTCCCAGCGGGCGAATGATGCGGTCGATGACTTTCAGCACGTGCTCATCGTTGGCAAAGCGCACCTGCGTGAGCGTAATCTTGCCTTTTTGCTCGACATACACCGCGCGCGGACCGTTGACCATCACCTCGGTGATGCTGTCGTCGCGGAGGAGCGGCTCGATCGGACCGAAGCCAAACAACTCATCCATGACCATATCGTAGAGGTGTTTGGTCTGATCGTCGGTCAGATTAACGCCGCTCTGCCGGTAGGCGAGGGTGAATTTTTCCTGCAATTGGCGCTCCATTTCGGGGGAGCGCTTGAGTTCTTGCTGGTTGCCGAGCGAACTCAGAATGCGATCGACAATCCAGAGCGACAGTTCCAGCATCCGCTGCTGTGGCATCTCATTGCCAGCGGCAATCGTCGATGATGCTGTTCGCACTGCTGGCGTATGCTCGGCTGCGCCAGATGACGCCGGGGCGCCGACCGGCGCAGCGGTTTCGGACGTTGGTTGCGGTTGCGACCCGCCAATTCGCTTCAGTAACGACATGGTTCTGCTCCGACGCTATGAGAGTTTCACAAAATAGGCATCGTATGCGCGATCAAGCAGTTCGCGCGACATCGACGGCGCGATGCCGCGGTATTTGGCTTCGTCGAGAATCTGGTCGCACAGGTCGCGCGGGTGACAGGATCGCAGGTCGCGCCCGTCGCGTTTGTAACGCTCAAGGATCAAGTAGCGCAACCCTTCGTCGCTGTACGGGATGTTCTTTGCTTTGGCGACGCGCTGAAAGATAGCGCGAAACTCCTCGGCTGACGGATTGGGCACTTCGATCTTGTGCCGGATGCGGCGCAGGAAGGCGTCGTCCACCAGGTCCTGTGGCGACAGGTTAGTCGAAAAGACAATCAGCACATCGAAGGGCACCTGGATTTTCTTGCCGGTTTGAAGGGCGAGAAAATCGACCTTTTTCTCGAGCGGCACGATCCAGCGGTTGAGCAGGTCTTGCGGGCGACACTTCTGGCGACCAAAGTCGTCGATCAGGAACAACCCGCCGTTGGCTTTCATCTGGTAGGGCGCTTCGTACACCTTCGCAATCGGGTCGAAGATCAGTTCAAGCTGTTCGAGGATCAACTCACCGCCGACCATCACGCGCGGTCGTTTACAGACCAGCCAGCGCCGGTCGGGCAACGGCGACTCCGCAAGGGGGCGACCTTCGAACGAGACGGCTGGCTCACGTGCGGGTGCAGCGGCTGGTTGTTCGACCACCTGATGGTTGAGCGGATCGAAGAGTTTGATAATCTGCCCGTCCACCTCGACCGCATACGGGATCAGCACGTTGCCGCCGAGCATATTAGCGATCCCTTCGGCAATCGTGGTTTTGCCGTTGCCGGGAGGACCGTAGAGGAAGAGCGAGCGCGCCGAGTTTGCAGCGGGACCGATGCGGTCGAGCATGCGGTCGCTCACGACAAGGTGCGCGAACGCCTGGCGCACGGTTTGTGCGTCCACCACCATATCGCCGACCGACTGGCGATGAACCATGGCAATGTACTGGTCGAGCGGAACGGGCGCCGGTCCCGCGTACTGCGAACGATCCAGCACTTCGTGGACTTTCAAGCGCCCTTTGGTTGCAATGACGTACTGGAACGACCGTTCGTTGAAGCCGCCCTGCGCGCCGATGATATCGACATACTCTTCAAGTTTGAGAAACTCGAGCACTTTATCGAGCACGCCGAAGAATGGCAGTTTCGTCACTTCGGCGATCTGCTGCCCGGTGATATTGCCATGAAAATAGACGACTTTCAGCACCAGGTCGTTCAAAAACCCCATACCGAGACCGGTTTCTTCGATAGAAGCCGGTTCGGGCGGGATGGCGACGCCGCCTGCGGCGCCAGCAGGGGATGTCGCTGCACGTTGCTTGTCTGCGAATTGTTGCGAGAAAAAACTCATGCCGATCCCTCCGTTGAACGAACTGGCAGCCACGGAACATCGCTGGCGCTGATAACGGCATCGATGGGCGCGACAAGATCGATCGCCTGACGACCAATGAGCAGGAAACTGGCGTGGTAGAGCAGCATATTATCGCTGACGCGAAAGACGCGGGCATCGGTCATCGGCAGGTAGCGCGCCTGTTCATCGTTCAACTCATCTTTCAGCCGCCGGTCGGAGCGAAGGTACAGGTAGCCGAGCACTGCCAGATCGCCGCCGCGCACTGCGCACAGCACGGCATCCTTCGGAGTGCGCACCGTGAAATACTTGCCGCGCTCATTCACATGCACGCCCAGATCCTCCTCGTCCCGCAGCAGTGGCGCAGGTTCCGTCGCCTGATCACTCCACGGGACATCGCGAATTGCTGCGAGCGCGTCGAACTCGCCAATCAGGAGGATTTCACGGTATGCGGCGAGCAGGAACGAAGTCTGGAGCAGGAAACTTTCGTCATCCGCCCGATAGACGCGTGCGTCGGTGATGGGGAGGAAGGAGGATGGATCGCTGTTCAGTTCATCGGTCAGGCGGTTGCCTGGCCGGATGTAGATCGATCCGATAATGACTTTTCCTGGTGTACGCACGAAGGCGGTCACGGCATCTTTGGTGATGCGCGGCGTGAAGAATTTGCCTTTTTCGTCGATCCGTACTTCCATAGCGCTTGATCTCCATCAGGCGGCGGGCGAGAGGCGTGCCGAATGCTGGCGACAAACAGAGAACCGGACGCCGTCGTGCACGTCCGGTTCCAGTATAGATGACAACAGGGCAGGATGGCAATAGTACGGCGGCGCTACATGCCCATAGGCATCCTGCCTATTCTTCGATCAAATCCTCGTCGTCGCCGATGTCCGGTTCGATCTCCTCCAGCCCGAGTTCTTCGTCCTCGCCGCCGAAGGCTTCTTCGTCCACATCCTCGCGCGCCTCGGCGCCTTCCTCTTCTTCGAGCAATTCCTCGCCGAATTCATCGAACTGCGCACCGCTGATGAACGCCCCGCGAAGCGCACTCTCGCTCAACTTGCCGGGGAAGGAGACGCGCCCGCGTTGCGACGGCGCCTGGTAGGTCTCACGAATGATGATCCGCACCTGACGCCCGTCGATATGCGCGACTGAGGCGATATACCGGTTGCCGCCCGCCATCAGTTCATTCAGGCGTTGCGCCAGTTTCGGCTCGATGCGCCCGATCAGTGCGCCGGATGTGTCGTAGACCGCCACGCCGCGCCCTTCGGGGCGCAATTCCACCTTCTCGCCGGTGACAATCGCCGCCAGCGCGGGCCCGCGCTGAACATCGATCAGCGATGTCAGCGCCGTTTTTCCAACCTCGGTAACGAACAATCGCAGGTCGACGAGCTGCCGTCCGGCTTTCAGCGAAGTGGAAGAAAGGGAAGCGGAGCGCGCCAGCAGTTCCTCGATGCGTTCGAGGTTACGGCGCGCGATGCGGTTGTTGGGCGTGAGGCGCAGCGCGTTGCGATAGGCGTCGCGCGCTTCCGCAAGACGACCCAACTCGAAGTACGCCTTGCCCAGGCGGTTGTAGGTTTCAGTCGTTTCCGCCAGGCTGATCAATTTTTCGTTGACCTGCACCGCCTCTTCCCAGCGGCTGTTCGCTGCCAGTTCGACCGCCTGATTTTGCAGGCGCCGTTGCAACCGAAATTTTTCATCCTGCTTTGTCAATGCCGGCTCCTTGTTACATCTGTGGGCACATGCCCGGATTATTGATGCACGTCAGCAGTGCAGCAAATGCGATGCCATTGTTCATTGCGTGCGCCACAATCGCCGGGATCAGGCTGCCGCTGCGATCAAACCCCCAGGCAAACACCAGTCCGATCAGGAACGACGGGACGAGCAACCCGATGAGACCTTCGGTGGCTGCCAGCGAATGCGACAGAGCGAACACCAGGGCGCTGACGCCATAGGCGATGGCGATGCCAGTGCGCGAGTCGCCTGCGAGGCGGCGCAGCGAGCCGAAGAGATAGCCGCGGAACAGCACCTCTTCACCGATCGGCGCCAGCACCGCCGCTCCGATGAAGAAGAGCGCCTGCCCTGCGTAGTCGCCTGGGAACAGCGGATAGAGCGCCGCCTGGTTCTGGCGAATGCCGAAACTGACGAACAGAACGCCGACGATGCCATTCACGAGCAGCGCCAGCAATCCCAATCCGATCCCCATCAGTGCCAGACGAACAGGATACGATGCGCTGAACCCCAACACCGCCAGCGGCTCGCGGCGCAGCACCCGCACCCGCACCACGGCGACGCCGATGAAAACCAGGTTCTGCAACACCAGCAGCGCCAGCATGCCATCGGCGCCGATCAGTCGGGTGATTTCCTGGCTATTCAGTTGACCAATGGCGCCAGGGTCAATCCCGGACTGCGCCGCGCGCAGAACCAGCAGCGCGCCGACAATCGCCGCGCTGAGGAAAAGCGCAGCGCCGAGCGCGATCAGCAGATCCGCCACCAGCGCGCCAATCGTCGCGCGCGGCGTGACACGCAGCGGCAGACGCGGCGCTGGCGCATCGAGCGTATTCATCAGGCGATGACTCCCTGCACCGTAGCAATCGCATCCCA
>DAOTWI010000773.1:0-2250 GCA_034436075.1 Roseiflexus sp. | reverse complement strand
GCCCGCCGTTCAGCGTCCAGTTCGGAGAGCAGGTCGTCGAGCAGCAGCACCGGCGCGTCGCCGGTGCGCACGCGCATCAGTTCCGCCTCGCCGAGTTTGAGCGCCAGCGTGGCGCTGCGTTGCTGCCCGCGCGAACCATACGCGCCGGTTGGAACGCCGCCAGCCGCGATCAGCAGATCGTCGCGATGCGGACCAATCAACGTCTGCCCGCGCCCGATCTCGTCGTCGCGCAGGCGCGCCAGGTGCGCCAGGAATGCCTGTTCGACAGCGCGGCTGTCGGCAGACGGTTCGATGCCCGCCACACTGCTCTGGTAGGTGAGCGTGAGCGGGATGTCGCCGCCTGACATCCGGCAGTAGAGCGGTCCTGCCAGCGCGTTGAGGTCAACGACGGCGAGCAGCCGTTCACGCAGCAGGTATGTGCCAGCCATCGCCAGTTCCCGGTCCCAGAATGCCAGTTCGTCATCGGCGTAACGCAACGGGCGCCGTCCCTCGCGCCAGGAGCGCAGCAGGCTGTTGCGCTGCTGCACGACCTTCTGATAATGCGCCAGAGTACGCACATAGCGCCCATCGATCTGCGAGAGGGTCACATCGAGGTAGCGCCGGCGCTCGGCGGGCGCGCCGGTGACGAGTGCAATATCAGCGGGAGTGAAGAGCACCACGCGCAGATTGCCCACCAGGTCGAGGGCGCGCACGGCTTTGCGATCAACCCGCACCGTCTTGATTGTCGGCGCCGCGCCGGTCGCCGTGTCTTCTTCAGCGCGGCGCTGCACGACAACCTCAAGCCGCACGTGACCATCGACGCGCGCAACATCACACACCAGGCGGGCAAACGGCGGCACGCCAATGTCTCCCTGCGCCTCGAAGCGCACCAGTTCGCGATCGGCGCCGGCGCGCGGCGAGCGGGTGGTCGCCAGGAAGTAGATCGCCTCCAGCACCGTCGTCTTACCTGCTGCGTTCGGACCGTAGAGCAGCGTCACTTCCGGTTCGAGCTTCAGATCGAGCCGTTCGTAATTGCGGAAGTCACGCAGGCTGAGGTAGGTCACATACATAGCGGCGACTATCCGGCGCGCAGCGCTCAGATCCGTTCGAGTTGCAGTCGCCGCAGCGCCGCCAGGTCGCCGCAACCGGTGCAGAACATCGCAATGCGCAATTCGTCGATATAACCCTGCAAACTGTCGATGACCGCTTCAGCGCCGCGTTCATCGACCGCCGGGATAAGCGCCGGTTTTGCGGTCGCAGCCAGGTCGGCGCCAAGCGCAATGGCTTTTGCCACATCAACGCCGCTGCGCACCCCGCCGCTGCCGATGATCGTAATATCTGGAAGCGCGGCGCGCACCTGGCGGATGGCTTCGGTTGTCGGAATGCCCCAACCGGCGAATGCCGCCGCCACCTGCGCGCCGCGTTCGGTTGTGTGGCGGAAGCGTTCCACTTCGCTCCAGCTGGTGCCGCCAGCGCCGGCAACGTCGATGACCTTTACCCCGGCATCGACCAGGCGCCGCGCTGCGGCTGCGCCGATCCCGTTGCCGACCTCCTTGGCAATCACCGGAACGTCGAGGCGAGTGCACACCTCTTCGATCCGGCGCAGCAATCCTTTGAAGTTCGTATTTCCTTCGGGCTGCACGGCTTCCTGCAGCGCGTTGAAATGCAGCACCAGCGCATCCGCCTCGATCATCTCAACCGCGCGGCGGCATTCATCGATGCCGAACCCGTAGTTGAGCTGCACCGCGCCGAGGTTCGCCAGCAGCGGGATCGTCGGCGCAACATGGCGAACACGGTAGGTGTCCGCCACGCGCGGATCGACCAGCGCGGCGCGCTGCGACCCGACCCCCATCGCCAATCCGAGCGTTTCAGCGGCTTCGGCGAGCGCCAGATTGATGCGCGCCACATCACGCGCCCCGCCGGTCATCGAACTGATAAGCAATGGGGCGCGCATTCGCTTGCCGAGAAAGGTCAGACTGGCGTCAATGTCGGCGAGGTCGAGTTCCGGCGTCGCTTCGTGCGGCATGCGGTAGGCGGCAAAACCGGTCGTCACTCCTTTGGCGGCGACATCCTCACCAAGCACGATGCGCACATGATCGAGCTTGCGGCTGCTCGTCTGCTCAGATTCGCTCATAGTATTCCTCACAGATGTGTCGTTGCCATGATACCAGATTTACTTCACAGAGTGTGCAGCGGATGGGTGCGAGCATGATTTGTCAGGAAACGACGCCGCGGCTGCCAGCGATTGAAATCGCCCCTGATGGGCCTGCG
>DAOTWI010000772.1:0-5270 GCA_034436075.1 Roseiflexus sp. | reverse complement strand
CTCTCGCCTCGCACCTCCCGCCTCTCACCTCTCACCTCCCGCCTCTCACCTCTCACCTCTCACCTCTCGCCTCTCGCCTCTCGCCTCGCACCTATAAAGGCATCCACTATGTCGATCCACCGCGCTGAGCGCGATTTGAACCGATTCCGCCAGATTGTGCGCGGCAAGATCAAGAAGGATCTGCGCAAGTATATGTCGCAGGGCGAAATGATCGGCCGCCAGGGGCGCAAGTATGTGTCGATCCCGCTGCCGCAGATCGACCTGCCGCAGTTTCGCTACGGCACGCGCCAGGGCGGCGGCGTCGGGCAGGGCGATGGCAACGTCGGTGACCCGATCGGGCAGGGTGATGGGCAGTCGGGGCAGGGTGAGGCTGGCTCGGAACCAGGGCAGCATGTGATCGAGGTCGATGTCACCATCGAGGAACTGGCGCAGATTCTCGGCGAGGAACTGCAACTGCCCAACATTCAGCCCAAGGGCAAGAAGAATATCGTTTCGCAGAAGGACCGCTACTCCGGCATTCGCCGCGTCGGTCCCGACTCGCTGCGGCATTTCAAACGCACCTACCGCGAGGCGCTCAAACGCCAGATTTCATCCGGTGAGTACAATCTCGCCGATCCGATCGTTGTGCCGATCCGCCAGGATATGCGCTATCGCTCCTGGAAGGAAACGCTGCAACCTGAGTCGAATGCGGTCATTATCTACATGATGGACGTGAGCGGCTCGATGGGCGCCGAGCAGAAGGAACTGGTGCGCATTACGGCGTTCTGGATCGAAACCTGGCTGCGCTCGCAGTACAAGGCGATCGATATTCGCTATATCGTCCACGACGCCGCTGCAAAAGAGGTCGATCAGGAGACGTTCTACCACATCCGCGAAGGCGGCGGCACCAAGATCAGTTCGGCGTACAAATTGTGCAACAAACTGATCGACGAGCGCTACCCGGCTGATGAGTGGAATATCTACCCGTTCCACTTCTCCGATGGCGACAACTGGGGCGGCGGCGATACGCGCGAATGTATCGAACTGCTGCGCACCCAACTTCTGCCCAAGGTCAACCAGTTCTGCTATGGCCAGGTGCGTTCGCTCTACGGGTCGGGGCGCTTCGCCCACGACCTCGAAGAGCACCTGGGCAAGCACGAGGCGCTGGTGATCTCGGAGATTGCCGATCGCGACGATATCTACGACGCGATCAAGGATTTTCTTGGCAAGGGCCGGTAGCGCACACACGTGTTGATGAGCGACATATGAAGAACACCCGTCTTCCACGAGAGTTGCAGGCTGCGTGGGAGGAGATCGAAGCCTATGCAAAGGAGTATGGGCTCGATTTCTTCCCCATTATTTACGAAGTCCTCGATTATCGCACCCTCTACGAAACAGCGGCGCTGGGCGGATTCCCGATCCGCTATCCCCACTGGCGCTTCGGTATGGAGTACGATCAGCTCATGAAGGGCCATATCTGGCTTGGCTCGACGATCTATGAGATGGTCATCAATACCAACCCATCGTATGCGTACCTGCTCGAAGGCAACGAGATGGTGACGCAGAAGATGGTCATGGCGCACGTCGCGGCGCACGTCGATTTCTTCAAGAACAATATGTGGTTCGCGCATACGAACCGTAAGATGCTCGACGAAATGGCGAACCACGCCGCGCGCGTGCAGCGCATGATCGATCGCTACGGGTATGAGCCGGTCGAGGAGTTTATCGACATTTGCCTCTCGCTCGAAAACCTGATCGACTACCACGCGCCGTACATCAAGCGCCCCGAAGCGCAGACCCACCAGTCGGTCATGGCAGAGGAAGAGCCGCAGGTCGTTGAGGGGTTGCCGGTCGAACGCAGCTACATGCGCGACTATATCAACCCGCCGGAGTTCATCGAGCAACAGCGCAAACGGCTCGAACGCGAACGCGCGCGCCAGAAGAAGTTCCCGGAGCACCCGCAGAAAGATGTGCTCCTCTTCCTGATGAATTACGCGCCGCTCGAACGCTGGCAGCACTCGATCCTCGAAATTGTGCGCGATGAGGCGTACTACTTCGCGCCCCAGGGGATGACGAAGATACTGAATGAAGGATGGGCCTGCTGCCGATACGATACGCTGGTGTTCACCGATCAAGGCGTGCTCCGCATCGGCGATATCGTCGCCCGGCGACAGGCGGTGCGGGTGAGCGACGGCGAAACGCCGCAAGCCGTCTATGATTGGGCGGCGTTCGAGAACTATGAGACGATCCGGGTGCGCACGCGGCGCGGACTGGAACTTGAAGGCTCAGTCAACCACCGCGTCATGCTGCCCGACGGCGGCTGGCGCCGCCTCGATGAACTCCAGGTTGGCGAAAAGGTCAGGATTGGCGGCGGGCAGAACCTGTGGGCGCAACAGTATGTCGCCCTCGACTGGTCGCCGGTGCGCCGCGCGACCCTCGCGCAGATCGCTGATGCGGCAGAGGTCGATGTCGAGACCGTCATCCGCTACCGGCGCGGTGTGCGCGGCGTTCATGCACCAACGCTGGCGCCGCTCGTCGCAGCATACGATGCCGCCATCGCTGACCACGGCCCGATCATCCGGCGACGGGTCCCCATTCGCGTGCCGGAGGTTGTGGATGAGCGCCTGGCGGCGTTCCTGGGGTATCTGTGCGGCGATGGGCATATCAGCGCGGTCAAGCGCATCATCGGGTTGACGACCGCCGATGAGGATCAGGCGCGCGCCTTCGCCGATCTCGTCCATTCACTGTTTGGCATCGAAACGCGCTGGCGCAGGGACGGAAACCGCTGGCGCGTCTCGTTCTCTTCGCGCGACACCCAGGATTTCCTGGTCCGCCTTGGTCTCAAAACTGGCGTCGCAGCGCGCGAGAAGCGTGTGCCCGACGTCATTCTGCGCTCGCCGAAGCCGGTCGTCGCGGCGTTCCTGCGTGCGCTGTACGATTGTGATGGCTATGCAGGCGATGCTGGCGTCATTCTCTCCACTGCCAGCGAGGAGATGGGCAGAACCGTTCAGGTGCTGCTGCTCAACTTCGGCATTCTCGCCAGCCGCCGCGCCAATGCGGATGGCACATGGCACATTCGTGTCACCAGCCGTTCGGCTGCCGTCTTCTTCGCCGAGATCGGCTTCGGTCTGGCGCGCAAGCAGGCCGCGCTGGCGCACTATATCGAGGATCGGCGCTGGTTTAAGCGTGAAGAGTGGTCGGACGAGATCGTGTCGATTGAGCGGGGACGCGCTCATGTGTACGATATCTCGGTGCATGCAACGCACCGCTACGCCGCGCAGGGGTTCATCAACCACAATAGCTACTGGCACTCCGAGATCATGACCCGCAAGGCGCTGCGCGACGATGAATTGATCGATTTCGCCGACCATCACTCCGGCGTGGTGGCCGTCCATCCCGGTCGCCTCAATCCGTACAAACTTGGGCTCGAACTGCTGCGCGACATTGAGTTCCGCTGGAATACCGGGCGCTTCGGCAAGGAGTACGAGGAGTGCGAGGACCTGGCTGCCAAACTCAACTGGGATAAGCAACTGGGTCTGGGGCGGCAGAAATTGTTCGAGATCCGCCGTCTCTACAACGATGTCACCTTCATCGACGAATTCCTGACGCCGGAGTTTGTCATGGAGCAGAAACTCTTTACATTCCGCTACAATCGTGATACAGATATGTATGAAATCGCGTCGCGCGAGTTCAAGGAGATCAAGGAAAAACTCCTGTTCCGCCTGACGAACTTTGGCCAGCCGTTCATCTATGTCGAAGACGGCAACTACAATAACCGCGGCGAACTCTATCTGCGCCATCGCTACGAGGGGGTCGAACTGAAGATGGACTATGCGCGCGATACGCTGCGCAACATCCACCGTATCTGGACACGACCAGTGCACCTCGAAACGGTCGTTGACGAGAAGCGGCGACTGATCACCTTCGATGGACGTGATTTCTCGGAACGGAAGATGGATTAGGTTTGCCTGGGAGGAATGACTATGCTCGGAAAACAGACGGTCGATACGTTGAAACGCCTGGCGAGCGAAGGTCCGCAGGCAGTGAGTGCGCTTTCCTGGACTGATGACGGCGCAAAGGTGATTGTGGCGCCCGCCAATGCTGCCGATGCGCGTATCGATCTTGCCGATCTGGATCGTTTCAGCGCAACGCTGCGCGAACTTACCGTGACATGCCACGCCGCGCTGGCGGTCGATGACGTGCGCGCCTGGCTGAGCGACCACGCAGCGGCGGCGATCCGGGCATTGAGTTTCCTCGAAGAACCGCTGGCGGTCTGGGAACTCGAAGAGAGCGAGGGGATCGCGCAACTGCGCTCGTCTCCGCCGCACCGTGACGAGTCCGGCGTCACCTACTGGGAAGTCGTTCTGCGCTGCGCCGATCAGCCGGCTGCCGCTATCGCCCGGTACCACTGGGCGCCAGGGATGCCGGAGCGGGAGCGCGTCGCGTACCCGGCGACGTTTGCGCTGATCGGGCGCATGGCTGCCGCGCTCGAAAGCGCGTTGACCTGTGAGGCGTAACGGGTGACGTCTCCCGGCGCACAGGCGACCCTGGCGCAGGCGTTTGCCCTGGCAGTCGAGATGCTGCGGGACGCAAGCGACACGCCGCGCCTGGATGCGGAAATCCTGCTGGCGCACACCCTGGGCTGGTCACGCGCTCGCCTGCTTGCCAGGCTTCAGGAACCCATTCCCGACGATGCCCTTCAGACGTTTCGCGCGCTGGTGCAGCGCCGCGCGGCGCGCGAACCGGTCGCCTACCTCATCGGACGCAAAGAGTTCTACGGGTTGGAGTTCTTCGTCGACCGACGCGTGCTCGTGCCGCGCCCCGACACCGAAACGCTGGTTGATGCCGCGCTCGAATGGGCGCGGCAGCGTTTTTCTTCACAGGACGCGCTTCTGATCGCCGACATTGGAACCGGCAGCGGGTGCATCGCCGTTGCGCTGGCGACGCACATCCCCAATGCTCTGGTCTACGCCATCGATCTTTCCGCCGATGCGCTGGCAGTCGCGCGGCAGAACGTCGAACGGCACGGGGTTGCCGACCGCGTCACACTCCTGTGCGGCGACCTGCTGGCGCCGCTGCCGCAGCCGGTCGATCTCCTGGTCAGCAATCCCCCGTACACCGTTCTCGACGACATCGACGTTGGCGTGCGGCTGCACGAACCGCGCCTGGCGCTCGACGGCGGCAGCGACGGACTTGCTATCTACCGTCGCCTGCTGGCGGCAGCGCCGCAGGCATTGCGACCCGGCGGCGCGCTGATGCTGGAGATCGGTGCGACGCAGGCGGAGGCAGTC
>DAOTWI010000771.1:0-15415 GCA_034436075.1 Roseiflexus sp. | reverse complement strand
CCCGATGGCGCGCGCCATCGGGTGCCCGCGCACCGGCGCAAAGCGTGCAACGATCTCCGCCGGTTCGTTGATCTCCTGCCCGACAATCATGGGCGCCAGGAAGTCGCTGATGATATGCCAGGCGGTCCCGATGGTTTCATACGCATACCAGGGACCTGCGCCAGCAACGCATTCGCCCCAGCCGGTCAGCCCGACGGCGCGCATTTCGACCAGAATGCAGGGACGGTGCGTTTCGCGTCCGAAACTGGTTTCAAACGGTGCGACCAGCGGCATGTCGATATGGTGCAGGGTGATTGACTCGATCTTCATGAAATGCTCCAGTGCCGGTGCAGCAGGTAGTAACTGCACGCACCCTCGGAAAGAACATCGACAACAGTATACCCGCTGGCAAAAGCGGTTTCACACAGTTCGCGCAATTGCATACGCCAGATCAGCGCCTCAGCCGGGCGCGTCTGCTTCATTGTCTGAATGTCGGTCGGGAAGCGGATGAGGACGCTGTCGCCGGACGGAGCGCGACAGACGCGCGTCGGTGCATCGGCGGCTGCGCCGGGAGGCGCTTCGTTCAGAACCGGAACCCCGTGAGCCGTGAGCGCGGCGAGTGACGGCGCAGGTTCAGCGCGCGCCAGCCGCCGCTCGACGTGGCGCGACGCCAGATGCCACTCGACCTCAAAACGATCACTGGGAACGCCAGCGTTCAACCGGTCACTCATCGTTCCGTAAAGATTGCGCGCATACGTGCGACAGACCGCGCCAAGTTTCCGAAGATTGAGGCGCGCATTGCGGCTCTGGAGCGGATCGAAGGTCCAGGTCATCAGCGTGATTCCCTGCGCCAGCACGCAGTCGCGCTGGCGTCGCTTGAGTTCCTCGCCGATCCCGCGATCGCGGTACTGCGGCAGCACGCCGAGCATGTGCGAGCAGTGCTTCACCTGACCATCCGCCGTGAGACCTACAAAACCGAACACGAAACCGATCAGATCGTCCGGCGGCGTCAGGCTAGTATCGAACGCGCCCAGGGTCAGACCGCCATGCTTGCTGGCGGTCAGCAGGAGGTGAAGCGGGACGATATCGCGCACATCACTGCCCCACACCTGCGCCTGGAGGTCCTCAACGGCGCGATACTCCTCATGCGTTTCGATACGGCGGTACACGAGAGCCATTTACTCCTCCAGAAATGCCTTCATCGCGGCATTCACCTCGTCCGGCGCCACCTGCTGCACCCAGTGCGATGCGTGTGGAAGGCGACAGATGCGCAGGTCAGCGACGAACCGCTCTGTGTCGCGCACCACTTCCGGCGCGAATGCGACATCCTGTTCGCCCCAGATCAGGAGGGTCGGAACGTGGACTCGCATCCCTGTGCCGCGGAAGAGGTCCCCGGCGCCATGGCGACCAATCGCGCGATAGTAGTTCAGCGCGGCGGTCAGCGCGCCGGGACGCGCGATTGCCTGTTGGTAACGCCGGATCGTTTCATCATCGAACACAGCCCGGTCCACCGGCGTCGAGCGAAAGATGCGAGCGAACGCCGCGCCGCCGCGCGCGCTCAGGAGCGCCTCGGGGAGCCAGGGGAGTTGGAAGAAGACAATATAGCGCGAGCGTCGTCGCTGCTTCGGGTTGTGTTGCAATTCCTCGTAGAAGCGCGCCGGATGCGGCATATTCAGCGCGATCAGCCGTTCGACCCGTTCAGGATGCGCAATCGCCAGCGACCAGGCGATCATGCCGCCCCAATCGTGCCCGGCGACGTATGCGCGTTGAAAGCCGAGCGCCTGGATCAGTTCGACGACATCCTGCACCAGCACGCGAAGTTCATAGCCGCGCGCCGGTTTGTCGGTTTCGTTGTAGCCGCGCAGATCGGGGGCGACAACCGTGTAGCGATCAGCAAACGCCGCGATCTGATGGCGCCACGACCACCAGAACTCCGGGAAGCCGTGGAGCAGCAGCAGCAGTTTGTCGCCGTTGCCCGCGCGAACCGCGTGAAAACGGATGCCATTCGCATGCAGGTAGTGATGTTCGAGCGGCGCCGGCAATGCTTTTCTCCCCTCCAGTGAAAAGGCGATCGTTGACTATTATACCGTGGCTGCCAGAAGCATTACTGCTGGTGAGGGAAAAACGGGCGTCGGGATGCGGCAAACACCCTTATCCGCTCGTCTGCCCGGCAGTTGATGAAGATAAAATAGTTCGGTATGCCAGGGCGCTTTGGGCTGATGGTTTTTGAGAAAATAATCCGGTATCGCCAGGTCTAGCCCGCGAAGGCGGGCTTCGCAGCAGGAGCCCGCGGCTTCAGCCGCCGGGCGGGTAGGCGGATAGCGGAATATGTATTCAAAGTCCATCAGCCGCCGGGCGGAGGGGCGCCTGGCGGAATAATGGTTCAAACTCCATCAGTCGCCAGCCCAGGTGCAGCCCAGCAGGGACACGCTGTCTTGCCGCCTGACGATTCATGCACAGACCCCGGCAGGGAAACGGCGACGGTTACTCCCGATTCGACGGCAGCCATCCGCCATACATTGGATGGTCGGGATGGATGGGGAGCGATACTGGTTGCCCGCGGCGCTGCGAGTCGTAGAGCGCCGTCACGAGTTCGAGCGATGCGCGCGCTTCCTGGAGCGTCACCGGCAATTCGCCGCCGGTGTGCAGCGCGTGGTAAAACCGATACAACTGGCCCGCGTACCCTTCAGGCAGCGGCTCGAAGGTCGCCAGCGTCGCTTCAATGAGCGCCGTCTGTTCAGGAGTGTCACCGGCGAAGGTCCATGGATCGCCGGAATTGCTGTAGGGACGGGTGTTGCTCTCCGCCACCATGCCGCTGAAACAAAAGCGATGCCGGGTAATCTCAACGCTCGAACCAAGCGTCACCGCCAGCGTCGCCAGCGAGCCATCCGCCATTTCGAGCGCAACTGCCGCCGTATCTTCAACTTCAATAGCATTGACCAGCGTGGCAGCCCGGCAGAACACGCTGCGGATCGGTCCGAGCGCATAGGTGAGCATGTCGTGCGCATGGATGGCGTGCCCCAACAGCGCGCCGCCCATCTCCGTCGCCCATTTGCCGCGCCACGGCACGTCGTAGTACGACGCGCGCCGCCGCCAGACGGTTTCGACAGTCGTCAGATAGGCGCGCCCCGCCACGCCGCGCTCGATCAGGTGTTTGAGCTTTTGCAGACCGTGACCGAAACGGTACTGGAAGATCGGCATAACGCGCCGACCCGCTGCGGCTTCGGCAGCGATCAGCGCATCCGCCTCCCGCAGCGACCCGACGAGCGGCTTCTCGCAGATCGCATGCTTGCCTGCCGCCAGCGCCTGTTGCACCTGCGTGAAATGCAACCCCGGCGGCGTGCAGATATCGATGACATCAATATCGTCCATCGCGCAGATATCGGCAAGATCGCCAACGACGCGCGGAATGTCGTACATCGCGGCAAACTGGCGCGCCTTCGGTTCATCGATGTCGCAGACCGCCGTCAGGCGAAACATGTCGGGAAGCGTGCGGTATGCCTGCGCGTGCATATGACCGATGCCACAGCCGACAATCGCAACATTGAGAGGTTCGGGCATGGGAGGTGGTCTCCTGGATCATTTCAAACGGTGCGCCGCTTCTTCCGCGCGCAACACAAGTTCGGACGCCAGGAAGCAGTGTGCCTGCGGCATGGCGGTTTCGGTGCGGTGGAGAATGTCGTAGACCAGACTCGGACCATAGGGCAACGCCACATTGCTGCAATCGATGTAGTGCGTTCCTTTCTGATCCACCAGAAAGAGATGGTTGCCGCCTGAACGACCGGCAATGTCGATATTCTTGCGCACCTCGATGTACCCTTCCGTGCCGAGCACGATCAGGCGTCCATCGCCCCACGTGCCAAGACCATCCGGCGTATACCAGTCCACGCGGATGTAACCGGACGTCTCCAGACCCTCCGGCGTCACGCCGCGCAGCAATACATCGCCAAAGTCGTCGAACTCAGGGTAGTGCGGATGGCGATAATTCCCCACCTGCGCCGTGACGACTTCCGCGCGGACGGCGCCGGTGAAGAACAGGAACTGGTCCGCCTGGTGCGAGCCAATATCGTTGATAATGCCGCCGAAACGACGGCGCTGAAAGAACCAATCCGGGCGCGCCGTCAGGTTGACGCGGTGCGGACCCAGCCCGATGGTCTGCACCACCGTGCCGATTGCGCCTGAGCGCGCCAGTGAACTGGCGCGCACGGTCGCAGCGCTCTCAAAGCGTTCACTGAAACAGATCGAGTAGATGCGCCCGGTTTCCGCCTGGACGCGCCGCGCCTCTTCGAGTTGCGCCAGCGTCGTGAAGCCGGGCTTATCTGCCATGTAATCCTTGCCATGACGCATTGCGGCGATTCCCAGCGGCGCGCGTTCATCGGGAATAGCGGCGCTGATGATCAGGTGGATCGACGGATCTTCGAGGATTGCACGCGGATCGCTCACCTGCGTCGCCTGGGGGTAGGCGCGACCATACTGCGCCGCAAGATCAGGTTCCGCGGCATAGAACGACGCCAGTTCCGCGCCTGCCCGGAGCAACAGATTGGTCTGACCGTAAATATGCGCATGGTTGAGACCGATCGCGGCAAAGCGAACTGTTTCGGTTGGCATAGACGCCTCTTCATGCTACAAGCCAGCGAATGACCATGATCAGCAGGAACGCCCCGATCACCGCGCCAATCACGCGAATGGCGCGGACGGCGAACCTGCCCTGATGAACCCCGCTCCGAAAGTAGTATTCCAGCCAGAAGATAAAGATCAGCCAGAACAGCCCCAGCACGGGCAGCGATAGCTGACGAACAGCGCGCGCAACCCAGGGACTCAGGCGAAACTCCAGGCTGAGTTCCAGTAACAGCGTATGCGCCTGACTCAGCACCCAGCCTGCCCCGAGAATCAGCGCCAGCCAGAGCGCATAACACGCCGCCAGCCACCACCATTCAGCGCGTCGAGTTGAAGCAGCCATACTATTCCTCAAAAGCGCGCCGGAAGCACATACGCTCCGGTGCACGCATCGAAAGCGCACTCACTGCTCACATCGTCGCCATTCCACAGGACGCACGGCGCACTCCGGCAGGTGATCCGCAACGGCGCCGCACGACGCACCGCAAGGACATCGACCAGCGGGCGATCCTCCCGGTAGACCGCCACCCGCCCAAATCCAAACGCTGCCGACTCGACCGTCGCTTCTGGCGTCACAAACCGCCAGTGCGTCTCGTCGTCCGTCGGATTGGCCGCAGCCCAGCGCCCGCCTTCGTCGTCGGCGACCACCCACGCCGGAACCGCGCCACAGGTCAGATGCGCCGCTCCGACAGCAATCGCGCCGCTGCCGGATTGCACCGCCACCTCACTGGCAAGGATCGGCGGGTGATAGACCTCGCCGTTGATCCGTCGTTCGAGCAGACGGTTGGCGTGGAGATCGACCGAAAGTTCCAGCAGATCGGCGCCGCTGGCGTAGCGCACGGTACGAACCGCGCCATCAAGACGATCATCGATGGCGCTGCGCAGGATATGCTGGCGAAACGCTGCAAAATTGCCGTATTCGGCGCGATCGCCGACTTCGACAATGAACCCGGCGCGAATATTCTGGCGATAGAACGGTCCGCTCAGGCTGGCGTACTCCCAGAAACTCTTGGCTTCGCCCTGGTAGTAGTTGTAGATCGACAGCACCAACTCGCCGTTGCGTTCCGCGAGCAGAATCGGCGCGTCATCCCCCAGGTTCGACGGTTCGAGCGGACGAATGGCGATATAGATGTCGCCATCGGCGATGAGCACGGCATCATGCGGATACAGGCGGCGCGGCGTCGAGTGCAGCGCAACCGGCGTATCGTTGACCCAGACCTCACCTAACGAAGCAGCGTCCAGCACATACACCTCGGTTTTCAGGCTGTGCACCGGTTCATGCTGCGGTTCAAGCGCGTAGAGGGCGATGCTCTTGCCTCGATGCTGCACGCCCCAGAACTTGCCTTCGTCATTAAGGTTGTTGCCGCGCGAGCGATCCGTCGCGTGATAGTAACTGCCAAACGCTTTCTCGTTGACGATGTAACGTGAGAAGAGAACGCCAACGAGCCGCGGTTCAGGCACGCGATAGTAGAGGAGCAACCGGTCATTTTGCGGATGATGACCGACCGATGCCGTGCCCAGCGCGTAGGTCGGCGTCATGAAGGTCATCATGTCGATGCCTGTGCTGGCGATAGACGTTTCGACGCCGTTCAGCCGTTTGGGTGGCGTGCCAGCGGCGCTGATCCGTGTGAGCGCGTCTGTGGCGACTGCCGTCTCGGCGATGCTGAACCGTTCCGGTTTCTCGCGCAACAGTCGTTCCAGATAGCGCGGCAGATGGTAGGGGCAGCGCCCCGCCACAACGCTCCCTTCGTCCTGCCGCTGCGGCGCATAGGTCGAACGGCGCAGCAGACGCTCATCTCCAAGAACGCGGAAGAGCACACGCTTGATCATGCAGATGCCGCCAGTCACGTCATTGTGGTAGGCGCGGCTGTGCGGTCCGGCGAGTTGCGCGGTTGGATGGTGATAGTGCAGCGCGGTCTGGATCCAGAGGCGTTCTTCCATCACCTGCGCTTTCACTCGAACGACAGGATCGACCGCACGCTGCGCCAGCTCCGCCAGCGCCGCCAGATCAACGGCGGCATAGGTCGGGCTGTTGTACTCCGGGATGCCTCCGATACGATTGGTGAATGCAATCCATTCATCGATCCGCAGCCGTCCCCGCTGCAACAACGCCTCGTCCCTCAACACCTGCCCTGCCAGCACCGTGTTCAGCATATCAAGCAGGGTGATGTTGGTATACCAGACGGCAACGTTCAGGCGCGCGATCTCCGCCGCGCCCAGGCGCACCGCCGCCAGCAGCTCCGCCCGCACCGCCGGGCTGAGCCATTCGCCATAGTCGAGCAACAACGGCAGTACCTGCTCCAGCACGAACTGAACCGCATTGAGGTCGGTCACGCTGCGGTCTTCGTCCATCCACTTGAAGCCGCCATAGTGCGGATGTGCCGGGTTGCGCTCCTGCGCCTGCAATGCACGCCGGATAATGCGCTCCGCCTTGGGCAACGCCGGCTCGCCTTCCGCCTGCACCAGCGCATACGCATACGCGAACGACTCGCGGATAGGGTGGTAGACGCCGGTATCGGTGCGTTGCTCGATCAGACCGACCTGTTCATCGAAACGGGCATGCCATGCTGCCATGCCTTCGGCAAACAGTCGTTTACCGGTTTCATGCGCGGGATCGTCGAGAAGAGGATGTGTGAGCATAGCAGGTCCTTGCATTCTTCAAGCGTGAAAAGCAATCGTATGGCGCAACGCCAACCGGGTTGCGCCGCCGTCAGCAACGGCGAACGGCGCAATCAAGCGCACCTCTTCGATCAGACACACCTTCGGCGCCGTCGCCTCGCAATAGATCAGGGTCATGTCCGCCGTGAGCGATCCCGTTCCCGTAAACGTCGCCGGGATCTCAAGGGGGAAACGCATCCCGGCGAGTGAACGATCGGCATCAACCGGAAGGATGACGCCGCCATCAGTGTTCCAGCGCACCGACGATGGCGCCAGATCATTGATTTTGTAGCCAGCCGGAAGTTGGATGTCGAGTTCAACCTTGCCTTCGCCTGGCGCAACGGTCGCCAGCGGCAACGTAATAGCCGGAGTCTGCTGTTCAACGCGCAGCGGCGCGCGCAGACGCTCGATATCCCGCAGCGCCAGCGTGGTTGTTTCGCCGTTCGCCGGGTTCAAGATACGGATGGCATGATTGTTGGTGTCGGCGATGTACAGCCGATCCGTCCCGGCGGCAATCGCGCCTGGCTCATAGAACTGTGGCGCAACGCCGTCAGCCCGGCCGCGTTCACCGCCAGCGATCGTGCGCACCGCGCCGGAGTCCGGGTCGATCCGCTTGATCTTATGGTTGTAGGTGTCAACCACATACACAGAGCCGCCGAAGACGGCAACCCCCTGGGGATGCTGCAACCGCGCCGCGCGACCGGCGCCATCCTGATCGCCGAAGGTGAACAGATCGCCACCGCCTGCCAGCGTCGCAACCATCGGCGGATCACCCGGCGTGAGCACACGCACCGAACTGGACTCGGCATCGGCAACGTACAGCCGTCCCTCATCATCCAGCGCCAGACCCGAAGGTTGCGCCAGCTGCGCCTGCCCGGCGACGCCATCGACGACCCCTTCGACGCCGCTTCCCGCCAGCGGTTCCGCGAAGCCGTCGGCGAAGCGATAGCGCCAGACCTGGTGCGCACCCGCCATCGCAATGAAGAGGGACGTTCCATCAAGCGCCACATCCCACGGCGAACTGAGCGCCACATCCGGCGCAATCCCCGGCTTCGGCGGATATGCGCGCGCACGCTGCCCGCCGCCGATCAGTGTGGTGACCTGACGCGCCTGAAGATCGACGACACGGATCGCGTGGTTGCCGGTGTCGGCGACGTAGAGTGCGGTTCCATCTGCGGAAAGCGCCATCCCGCGCGGCGAGGCGAATGCAGCGCCGGAGAAGTCGCCGTCTGCGAACGCCTCCCGTCCGCTGCCGATCAGATCGAGCAGATCGCCGTTGCGCGGATCGACGATAATAATCCGGTGATGTCCGGTATCGGCGATGAACAGACGATCACCGCGCGGATCGGCAAGCACCCCGGCAGGGTACGCGAGCGGCGTGATTGGCATCTGCGCACGCTCGAGCATCGCCGGAAGCGATGTTCGATCCAGGCGGCTCTGCGCTTCCGCTTCGCGGATCAACGTCAACACCGTCGGTTTGAGCGCCGCATACGCCCCTTCGCCGACGTGGATCGCCGCCAGCACGCCGCTGGCGTCAACCACGACCGTGGTGGGCCAGGCGCGCGCATTCCAGAGATTCCAGACAAGCATGGCGCGATCATTGATTACCGGATAATCGATCCGGTAACGCGCCAGCGTCTGCCGCAGGCTGTCGGTTTCGGCTTCGGTTGTGAACTTGGCGGAATGGACGCCAATCACAACCGTTTCATCGGGATGTTCCTCCTGGAGCCGTTTCAGATCAGGAACGTTATGGATGCAGTTGATGCAGCCGTAGGTCCAGAAATCAATGATCACCACTTTGCCGCGCAACTCCGCCATCGTCAGCGGGCGGGACACGTTGAGCCATTCGAGTCCCACAGGAAACTCAGGCGCATTCCGGGCATACAGATCGACCGGCGCACTGCTCTCAAGATCAGCCGGCGGACTGGCTGGACGATCCGGCACGATTGCAGGAACCGTCTCCGGTTGCATCGGGCTGCCAGCGTCGCGGGCAGGCGCACCACAGGCGACAAGCAGAGCAATGCTGATCACCAGCCACAGGCGTCGCCAGATGCACATGTGCGCCTCCATTCCCGCGTTACGCAAAATCCAGCCGCAGCACTGTTTCCCATCCAGCGATGTCCATCGACGGCGCGCCCAGATCACAGGTGCAGATCGGGCTGTCGTAGTGCTTGAAGCCATTGAGCGGCTGTGCTTCGCCATTGACCAGCAGCGGTCCTTCCCAACCAAACGCCAGCTGATCGCCGCGGAGCGTCTCGCACTGCACCCGCAGGTTATCGAACGCCACCCGCAGCGCCAGCACCCGTTCCTGAAACGTGGCGAAATCGCCATCGCACGCCGCTCGCCCCATCATGCAGACCCAGCAATTGGGCCATCCCGCCGAGCGCAACTCACGGAAGGCATTGCGACCGGCAGTGACGAGCGCCAACCCGTTGGCGGCAGTCAATGCCAGGTACCCCGCGCCGACGCGCGCGAACGCCCATCCGTCGCGCAGCGCATATTCATCAAAGGCGAACGTCGGGAAGTAGGCGTGCGTCCATCCCATCCATGCCGGATCCACAGACGTCTGCGGATGCGCCGGATCGATCGATGCGTCGGGACGGGCATGATCGAACCAGTCGTTGCGCGGCGGAATATGGTGGATGGCGATCAACGTCTCGCGCCACTGCGCCGCGCGTGGCAGAACCACGTTGCCATGCCAGGCGTTGGGACGGTGCGAATTGTCTTCAGCGAGGCAGGGCGGATGGGTGACGAACACCACCGCATCGTGCGACAGCGTCGCCTGCCAGATATGCTGCTGCACGCCGCGCTCGCCAGGATGGTGATCCTGCGCCGAGCAGAGCATGAAATCCGGCGTTTTGAACGTGACTTTGTTCACTTCCCAGGGACCCTCCGCCATATCGAGATCCCAGACGTTGACCCCGGCATGGCGCTCGCGATGCCACAGTTCCTCAACCGGCGCCATCGCAATCTCGGCGATCACCGGCGGTAGTGCATACGTGCGGGCGCATGCGAGAGCGACCGTTCCGAGGATCGCCTCGTTGAATACCCCCATGCCCCACAACAGGCGCCCCATGCCGCTCGTCAACTCTCGCCGCGCTCCCTTGATGCCGACTGTGTACGCCCGCCCATGCGTCGAGCCGAAGACGCCGCGGAACGAATTGATCGCCATGGTGAACAGCAGTTTGTCGAGAACGACCACCGCCAGTTCACATACCTGATCGTTCTCCGCCAGGTCTGCCAGGTGGCTCAGCGCCAGCGCATCGTGCTCAAAGTAGGTATTCGAGTCCCATTCGCGGAAGCCGCCAGCCGCGCGCTTGCGCAACCAGTCCAGCGCGAGCCGCTCGCCCTTCAGACGATGATCTTCACCCGACATGCCGCTGTTGGTGAAGATGCGATCCGGGAACAACTGACCGGCAAGAATCTCGCAGGCGTGGAACAAAATGCGGTGATTTTCCGACCAGAACCACATCGCGTCAACGCCCGGCTCATCAGCCCAGTAGCGAAAGCCCAGGATGCACGCCTCGAGCGGTTCACGCAGCGCGGCGGGAAAGCGCTCATCATTCCCGTAGCGCAGCAATGCGCCGAGCAATCCGATCAGGGAAAAGTCGCTGCAATCGCGGCGGCGATTGATCCCGTCGATCTCGGACCGGATGACATCGAGATTGAGCGCATCCCACGCCCCCAGTTCCATGCTGGCGATTTCGCCGTACAGCCCGCCCCGCTCAACCGCATCACGCAGCGCCTCGATCCGCCGTTCTTCATATGCGCCATAAGGCGTTGCGGAATAGCGGTTGTGCAGCACCACGAACGGTATCGTGCGGGTGACGCGCACATCGTGCAGGTAGTACGTTTCAGGATGCGGCATCAACAGTATCTGATACGCCCCATCGCGGAGTTGCGCCGCGCGACCGAACGACTGCGCAGCGCCAGGACGCACCGTGGGCAACGCCTCGGCAAAGATCTGCCCGCGATCATTCTGCACTCGCACGCACACCGTTCGTTCGGCGAACGCCGCATCCGGCGACCAGCGCACCACAATCTCTTCCCCAGCGTCAAAGACGTCGCGTTCCAGAAATGCCGCTGCCAGCGCCTGCTCAATAGCGGCGCGCAGTTCCAGATGGCGCTGATGGGTCGGCAACCGGAGCGGGAACTCCTCTGCGGCGTCGATCCGCAGCGCCATGACCATCGGGCACTCACGCACAGCAACCGCCTCGAAGCGCACCAGGATGGCATTGACCCCCTGTCGCAGATCCGCCGTGAACGGAACGCTCGCCGGAATCTGCGGCTGCACATGCTCGTGGTGATGGACGTAGCGCCCGTTGATCCAGACATCCGCCGGTCCGTTGGTCGTGATCGTCAGGCTGACCTGCCGTTCGTCCAGCGCGACGATCTCAGCATACGCCCAGGCGCGCAGATGGCAGACCAGGTGGTAGAAGTCGCTCAGATCGACGAAGTGATCCTCGCCGCAGGGATAGTAGCGCCAGGTCAACGTCTGACCACCCGCGTCAAACGTGGCGCCTTCCACCGGCGTGTGCGCGATGTCGAGCGCAGGCGCTGCGTAATGGCGCGCAATGCGCACCCGGAAATCGTAGCCGTAGAATTGTTCGAGGTCAGGAACTTCCAGCACTCGTGGACCGGCGACCAGCCAGTGATCGACAAAGCCGCCAGCGGTGTGGTATTCGAGCACGTTCACAGATCACTCCTTCGCGCCCCTTCCGGCAGATAGACGCCGAGCGTGCCGCACATGCCCAGGCGACGCGGCGGTTCCGGCGGCGGGAGCGCGTAGACATCCCCCTGGCGCAGGAACGACACGTCGCCCTCGGCAAGCGCCGCGAGATGCCGTCCTGTCGCCTGCGCCGCCGCCAGCGGTCCGCGTTCCCATACCGCGCGCCACGAATCGAGTTTTTGCTGAATCAGACGAATCGCCTGCGCATAAAACCGCTCGAGCGCCGCCGGTCCCTCAGCCTCGAACCGCTGCCGCAACTCAACAAACCCCTGCACCGCCAGATCGCGCCGCCGGTAAGCGGCGCGTTCAGTGCTGGTATAGACTGCGCCGCGCGGCGACAGCGACGCGGCGTCGAAGTACGCCTGATCGTCGGTCAGAATGGATTCGGGGAATGTCAGCACAAAATCGCCCGCCTCCGGCAACCCGGCGTTCTGCATCACAATCTGAATCTCAAGTTTGCCGTGGTTGATGAGCCGGTGAATGGTGCCAGGCGTAAACCACACGACCTGCCCCGGTTCCAGCGGCGTTTCGCGGAAGCCTGTGGCGCTCAGCGTCTGCACCGCGCCATGCCCGCCGATGACCATATACATTTCGGAACAGAGAAAGTGAACGTGCGGACTGCCGCCGACCAGCCCATCCGGCGCCAGGGTGTCGTACACCAGCAGATGGGTCACGCCAACAGCCGCAGGGAAGGGAGGGATTGAACCAGTGTGTGTCATGTCAGCGCCTCGTGCTGTCTGCAAAAACGATAGCCTTCGCGACTCAAGGTTCGACGAGGTACAGGTTTACCCTGCCGCCCCGGTCAGAAGCGTAGAGGATGCGCGAGCCGTCCCAGCTCCACGTTGGATGGCAGTGACTGCTCTGGGTGTGCCACGAGGTTCCGTGGTTGCGCACCAGCGTCTCCAGCCGCGCTTCATCGCCGGAGATGTCGATCAGCAGCAGATCATCGACATCATCGCCAACCAGCAGAGTTGCGTCGGGATTGGCGTGATAATGGTTGGTGTAGTACGGCATGTCGATCCGCCGGACGACTTCGCCGCGCCGGTTTGCCAGCCCGACATACGGGCGAAACGCGCCGGATGCGGTTGACTTCACCGCAACATCGGCCGCCACCGCCTGCGTGCGATGACTGGTGATCGTGCCATCATGTCCGGGTCCCCGGTTATCGAAGAAGATCAGACCATCCTGCGTCCAGAACTCGTGCCCGACCGAGTCCTCTTCCGTTTGGCGGAAACATGGGAACGCCGTGTGCGACACAACATCAAGCAGCCAGATGCGCTGCGTCACCAGATGCCACGGACCTTCGTGGCAGAAACTGCCGAGCGTCGCGTCGACCGGGCAGAACTGAAAGTGCCCCAGCCAGTGCGTGTCGCGCCAGACATCGAACGCCTGCGAACCATCCAGGTACGCCACCGTCACCCGTCCATCCTTGATCCGGTAAAAACTCTCCTTGAAGCCGCTGTAGTTCGGTCCGCGCGGCACATCCACCTGTTCATTGCGACAGAATGCGACGTACCGGCGGTTCGGAGCGATCGATGGCGCGCCGAGCGAAAAGGCGCCAGTCTCCTCATACATGGTAACCGTCACGCCGGTTGTCGTGTCGAGCGCGCGCACGCAGCGACCGGTGACATACACGATGATCCGGCTATCCGGCGTTTTCGTCACGCTGTGCACCCCTTCCGGCTCATCGGTCAACTGCGTGATCGCGCCGGAGACCAGGTCCATGCGAAACACGTTGTAGCGCGGGTCTTCGTGCGGCGCCCGATCTTCACCGCTGGCGCGATCCGACAGAAAGATGATCGCCGGTTCCACGGCATCGAACGAGTTCTCGGTGAAGTAGAGATGCACGTTATTGCCGATCGCGGTCAACTGCCGGATGGTGCGACCGGTGGCGCTATCGGTGAAGGTGGTTATCTCTGAGGACCAGGTGCGTCTCATTGCGCTGTATTCCATGTTCTGGGCCACTGAAAATGTGCTGCCAGTTCTTCGTGACCGGGCATTGCCAGGAGATCGTCGAGCACCGCCACCGCCTGTTCGTATGATCGCGTTTGCGGACTGTTGAGCGCATTCCACAGCAGCATCGACCGATCACCCGTCTTGAACGCCAGAAGCTCACGCTCCATGTCGAGCGCTTCGGGCAGGATCATTTCCAGCATGATCTTCGGCGGCAACGGCGGCACGCGCAGCGGCTGAATGCCTTTGGCGTTGACAACCGCCGGAACCTCGACGACCACATCATCGGCGACGCCGGGCAGCGCGCCGTGGTTGGGAATATTCACCTGAGCGAAGTACTCATTGTTGTTGAAGAGTCCGTCAATAATCGGAACCTGTTGTTCAAGCGTCTTCTCGCCGCCGAACGCCTCCACCAGACTCGCTTTCGGATCGTTCGCCAGCCGGGTCATCAATGCGATGCGCTTCTCCAGATTTTCGACAAAGAAGGGACGGGCAATCTCCGTGTCAGGACCGCCCCACGGCTCGCCAAACCAGTATTTTTTGACCTCAAGGCTCGTGTGATACCACCAGTTGCGCTGCTGGCGCGGCGTATCGCCGATCGGCATCAGACCATACATGCGGTACATATGAATGGCGCCGCGCGACATTTGAATGTCGTGGGTGCTCTGCGCCACGTGGGTGCGCCAGTAGGTTTCGCCCTGCTCAGCGATCCACCGGTCGAGCAGCGGATAGGCGTCCCTGCCTTCGTACAGGAAGTAGGTCAGCCAGATGTTGTGGTTCAGCCCTGGCGCCTGCCAGGTCACTTTGTGCGGATCGAGACCGAGCGTCATAGCGATCTGGTAGACGCCGTAATGCCCATGGCACAACCCGCACACCTTGATGCCGGTCTCGCGGGTCATCAGGGTGCATCCCTCAAACACTGGATTACCCGACTGGATCAGCCAGGCGTCGGGACAGATGCGCTCCATATCGCGCGCCACGCTGAGCATGAACGCCAGTTGCGCGTGATTGCCAACGTTGACGCCGCCGTAATAGTAGCCGTGCTTCGCTGTCACCTCGCGCATGGCGCGCTGATGATGGTGGCTGGCGACCGACGCTGTGTTGATGACCACATCGGCGTCTGCGAGCGACGCTGCACGGTCGGTGGTGCGCTCGAAGCGCAGATCGCTCCCCATTTCAGCCGCATAGCGGCGCGCCAGTTTCTCGATCATCTCGAGACGATCACGGTCCACGTCCATGAAACTGACCAGACTGCCAGCGAGTCCTGGAGTCAGGCAGAGATCCTTGACCAGCCCCAGCGAGAACTGGGCGCTGCCAGCGCCGATGACGCTGATCTTGATGGAGGCGGGCATGCATGCTCCTTTCCACACCTGACTCACCGCAATGGTGACGATCTCCCCCGGTCGGGCGCCCACCAGGGGCGTCCCTCCCGCGTTGTGCGGGCGCCCGCCAGGAGCGCCCCTACGCTGATGATTGCCC
>DAOTWI010000770.1:0-2004 GCA_034436075.1 Roseiflexus sp. | reverse complement strand
GGTGGCCCATCGCCACGACCTACGGACTGACTGAGGCGGCATCGCAGGTGGCGACAGCATTGCCCGAAGAAGTGCGCCGCAAGCCCGGCAGCGTCGGGCGACCGCTGATCTTCACCCGCGTGCGGGTCGTGGACGAACAGGGGCGCGATCAGTCGCCCGGCGTCTACGGCGACATCCTGGTGCAGAGTCCGACCCTCATGCGCGGCTATCTCGGCGCTGCGCCGCTCGCCGCCGGCGCCTGGTTTCCCACCGGGGACATCGGCTACCTCGATGCTGACGGCGACCTGTGGGTGGTGCAACGGCGCAGTGACCTGATCATCAGCGGCGGCGAGAACATCTACCCGGCGGAAGTCGAGCAGGCGCTGCGCCAGCACCCGGCAGTCGCCGATGTCGCCGTGGTTGGCGTACCGTCGGCGGAGTGGGGGCAACAGGTCGGCGCCGCCATCGTCCTGCGCGACCCGGCGGTGAGCGTTGAGGACATCGTGGCGTTCAGCCGCACCCGGCTGGCGGGGTACAAACAACCGCGCGTTGTCCGCATCGTGGACGAGTTGCCGCGCACTGCGTCGGGGAAGGTGCTGCGAGCGGCGGTGGTAAACCTGTTGAAGGTTGAAGGTTGAAGGTTGCGTTGCCACAGTGACCGTCACCTCCGACAACTTGCCCAATGCTCCGCGCGGGGTGACTGCTACGAAGGCGCCTGTCGCTCCCTGGTGACGGTCACATCTGCCACAATACCCTGCCCTCCCGCCAGACGCGCCGTCTGGAGCAACGAGCACCTCTATCCTGCGCACTACTTTGCACCGGTTGATCTGCCGCCTGCCGTCGAAGAGGCGCTGCTGCTCGCCTGATAGTCAGCGAGGACTTCTTCGATAGCGCGTCGGGCATGGCTGACCCCTACCGGATTGGTATGCCGATAGTAGGGAATAAAGATCAGCGCCTGGGAAAGCGCCCACCCCCGACCGCGCGCCCAGGTCGCTTCGTCTACTCCCAACCTTTCCCGAAACAATGTTCGACTATTCCCAGAGAACAGGTTCCACGCAACGATCAGATCACAGGCAGGATCGCCAACGCCCAGCGTTCCAAAATCGATGATCGCGTGCAACCGTCCCTGCCGGAAGAGAAGATTCCCCGGCAACAGGTCGCCGTGGAACCAGACCGGCGCACGATCCCATGCAGGCGCGCGAAGAGCGTCTTCCCAGGCGGCGGTTGCCAGGCGTGCGTCGATCATGCCATCCAGCGCCGCTATCGCCCGGCGAGTGTACAGATCACGAGGCGCCAGCGGCTTGCCGCGCGCCAGGTCATCCGTGCCCGGAGGCGGACCGCCGGTAGCGTCAATCCGTTGCAGTGCAGTAATGAACGCTGCCAGATCGATGGCGGTTTGCTCTGGCTCAGGAAGCGTGTCGATCGTCGCGTGATCACCCTCGATCCACCAGGAGATCGCCCAGCGCCAGGGGTAGCGGTCGTCTGGTTCGCCCAGCGCCAGCGGCGTCGGAATAGCGAGCGGCAGGTGCGGCGCCAGTTTCGGCAGCCAGGAGCATTCCTTTTCGATTCAGATCGGCAGCCCAGTGGATGCGAGGCAGGCGCACCACCAGGTCATTGCCAAGCCGGTAGAGCGCATTGTCGGTTCCGGCGGACAGAACCGGGCGCAGCAGCAGATGCGCCCACTGCGGAAACTGCGCCGCGATCAGGCAACGGACCAGTGATGGGGTGATGTCCAGTTCATCGGCGTGCATGCGATTGCTGGTCATGGTCGTCTCAAAAGGAGAACCAAGAACCGAGAACCAAGAACCAAGAACCAAGAACCAAGAACCAAGAACCAAGAACTGATAACCGCAGATTAGGGGTTAGCAGCACATTTCTGCTTGTACTTGTCTAACCTTCGATAACGACCCGGAAAACGCCCCGCGCCGAGTTGGTGACGGTCACTTGCGCCACTGCCAATTCGCTTCTTACCCGGCAGCCGCGCTACCGGGGGCGGTGACCAGGAGGACGCCCCGCGGCGCGCCA
>DAOTWI010000769.1:0-3018 GCA_034436075.1 Roseiflexus sp. | reverse complement strand
TGTGCTCACGGGCGCGCCAGCGGCGCGCCCCTACGGGCGCGGTTCCCACGGTGAATGGGCGACGTTTTCGCGGGCGCGCCCCTACTTCACGCCTGCTGATTGCACCACAAAGGCACAGAGGGCGCGGAGAGACGCTCCTTCGCACCACGCACCTTCGCACCTTCAACTTACACCCCTCTCGTCTTTCGCCTCCTGCCTCGCGTCATCTTACATGGTAGCACACGTGTTCTTTTTCTGCAATGCGGCTCGATGATCATCGAATGACATCGACGCCGCCCATGTAGGGGCGCAGCGCTTCAGGAACGACGATGCCGCCGTCGGCCTGCTGGTAGTTCTCCATGATGGCGATCAGGGTGCGCGGCAAGCCCAGGCCTGAGCCATTCAGCGTATGGACGTACTCCGGGCGCGCCCCTGGCGCCGGGCGATAGCGAATGTTCGCTGCCCGCGCCTGGAAGGCTTCGACGTTTGAGCACGAACTGACTTCGAGCCATTCGTTCTGCCCTGGCGCCCACACCTCGATGTCGTAGGTGCGCGTGGCGGCGAATCCCAGGTCGCCAGTGCAGAGTTCTTTGGTGCGGAAGGTCAATCCGAGCAGGCGGCAGGTCTCCTCGGCGTCGGCGCGCAGTTTTTCGAGTTCGTCGTAACTCGTTTCAGGGCGGACGAACATATACATTTCGACTTTGTCGAACTGATGCCCGCGCTTGATGCCGCGCACGTCGCGCCCGGCGCTCATCTTTTCGCGGCGGAAGCAGGGCGTGTAGGCGCAATAGCGCAGCGGCAACTGATCCGCCTCCAGAATCTCGTCGCGGTGCAGATTGGTCACCGGCACCTCGGCTGTCGGCACCAGCCACAGGTCGTCCTCCACATCGCGGTAGAGGTTGTCGCGGAACTTGGGCAACTGGCGCGCGCCCCACATGCACTGCTCTTTGACCACGAACGGTGTGTACACCTCGTGGTATCCCTGCTGCGTATGGAGGTCGAGCATCCATTGAATGAGGGCGCGTTGCAGGCGCGCTCCCAACCCTTTGAGGACGTAGAAGCGCGAGCCGGAGAGTTTGACGCCGCGCTCGAAGTCGATGATGTCGAGCGCCTCGCCGAGTTCCCAGTGCGGCTTTGGCGGAAAATCGAAGGTGCGCGGCTCGCCTTCCTGCGCCACGACCACATTGTGCGTTTCGTCCGGTCCGTCGGGAACTGCGGGATGCGGCAGGTTGCGCAGTTCCATCAGCGCCGCCTGCTGCCGCTCTTCCACCGCTGCAAGTTCGCGGTCCAGCGCAGCAATGCGATCACCGACGGCGCGCATCTCGGCGATCTTCGCTTCACGCCCGGCGGCGTCGTTCATTTTGCTGATCTCTTTGGAAACCGCGTTGCGCAACGCTTTCAGTTGCTCGACGTCGCGCAGCAAGGCGCGGCGTTGTTCGTCGTATGCCAGGACAGCATCGACCTGCGCCGGATCGACGCCTGCCCGTCCGAGCGCCGCTTTGACCATGTCGGGTTGCTCACGGATCAATCGAATGTCCAGCATGGGCGATTCCTTTCAGAGCAGCACATAATGCCATGAGACCATCGTGCCGTTTTTGTACGGCGCGACGCCGAAGAAGGTCCGGTTGTCGCGCGCAAAGACCATATCGATCCAGAGGCGGTCGCTGTCCCACAGGTTGAGGTCGTGCAGGCGCGCCACCGGCACCCATTCCAGGTCGCCTTCCGGGTTGCTGGTGAATGGCGTGCCGCTCCAGCGGTCGATGCGGAAGACGAACGCGAACCAGTCCTCTTCATTCTTGCCGAAGCCGGGCCAGTTGAGCGTGCCGCGCAGCACCATGTGTTCCACCTCGATGCCAGCTTCCTCGCGGATTTCGCGCTTCATGCCGCTTACCACATCTTCGTGCGAGTCGAGTTTGCCCCCCAGACCATTGTACTTCCCGAAGTGCACATCGTCGGGGCGCGCGTTGCGGTGCACCATCAGCACCGACTCGCCGTCAGGCGACATGACGTAGCCGAGTGTTGCCAGGATCGGCGTATATGCAGGCATAGCCACTCCATTGGTCTTTACGAACAGGCATTCATTACCACAGCGCCGAGACCCCCGCAGCGCCAGCCAGATACTCGTCGATCCGGCGGCGCGATCCCGGATCGATGCCGTCGGGCAGGTCATCGAACGGAAAAAAACGCGCTTCGGCGATTTCAATCGAGCGCAATGAAACCGGCTCGCTCTGCGCCATGAATACAAAGACAACGATATAATTGACATAAGTGAAATGAAAGGCGTCATAGACGCCGAGCACGCGCTGAAACCCGGCAGAGACGCCGGATTCTTCGTAGATCTCGCGGCGCGCAGCTTCTTCGAGCCGTTCGTGGAGATCGACCGCGCCGCCGGGCAAGCCCCACGGTGTGGCGCCGCCGCGATGACGCACCAGCAGCACCTGATTGTTGCGCACCACCAGCGCGCGCACGCCAAGGAGCGATGGCCGGGCGATATGCCAGAACACACCGCGCACGGCGTGCGCCAGGCGATAGATCAGCGCCAGTGCGCCATCGATGATCTGGTGCATCATGCTATGAATAAAAAATCTCCACGTCCGCGAAGGACGAGGAGCGTGTTCCCCGTGGTGCCACCTTCATTCGCCGCGTCGAGCAAACGCGACCTCGTTGCACTGCGCGTTAACGGGCGCTCCCGGCGTTGGTTCGAGCGGGCGAATGATGCCGCGCCCTTCCCCTGGCGACTCAGGAGGGGATTCGGACGCCATCCGGCAACCGCCTCGCACCAACCGGCGGCTCTCTGTGTGCTGATGAACGCCTACATCGTCTCCGTCACCGTCGTTGGCGGGTATTATATCAGCCTTGCAGACGATGTGCAATGCTCTGCGTAAGCCTCACTAACAGGACTTACGCGGTGGCGCGCTTTTATCTTCGCAGCGCCTGCGGCAGCGTGGCGCTCCCAATCAAGGTGGTGCGGTGCGGCGGCAAAGCCGCCGTACCGCACCACAAAAAAGACACGTACCACTCTGCCGAAGGCAAGACATA
>DAOTWI010000768.1:0-7310 GCA_034436075.1 Roseiflexus sp. | reverse complement strand
GCTGGCGGCAGCGGTGCGCTCGCTCCTCGACGAGCCTGCCCGTCGTCGCGCGATGGCTGCCGCCGCGCCATCGTGGGCTGCACAGTTCGCCTGGCCAGCCGTCGCTGATCGGGTCGAAGCAGCGTATCGACTCGCTTATACGCGCCCACATGCGGCAGAGCCGGTCATCAGGTAACGGTAACAGACGCCTTTCCGACTGGACAATCACGTTTGCACCTGTGGAGCGGTTGGCGCTGGCTGAGCGTGTCGAAGCCAGCGCCGGCTGCCAGAGCAAGCGGCGGCGTTCAACGAACCAGCATGCTCGCTTCAGTCATTGACACATATGCGAATCCTGATCGTCACCACCTACGGCTTCGACCCCGCGTTTCCGAGCCGGCCAGAGCAATTGCAGGCGCGGGCGCTGGCGAATCGCGGCCATGCAGTGATCGCCCATGAGTACCTGGATCGTCGCTATCCCGGACAATCCCGCCGTCATGAGTGGCTGTCCGGCATGATCCCCGTGCATCGCGCGGCGACCCTGGGCTTTTTTGCGCCAGAGTCGTTGCTGCGCCTGTTTGCGCTGGATCGCCCCGACATGATCCATCTGCACCATTTGCGCAATCTGCTCGGCTTTCAGACGGCGCTGGCTGCGAGGCGACTGGGCATTCCGATTGTGCTGACGGTTCATGGTTTATTGCACGACAGTGATCTGGTGGTCGACCGGGAACGTCCTCTTGAGGCGCCGCTGCGCTACGAAAATATCCTGACCACGCCGTGGCAATTGACGGCACGGCTGGTGCGCGGCACTCATCCACGCCGTGCAGTGCGCAACTATCTCATTCACGCTCCGCTGCACTGGATGGATCACGTGGTGGCGCTGTCTCACGCCGAACGCGAGCTTCTCGTCCGTCTCGGCGTCGATCCGCAGCGGATAAGTGTGTTGCCAAACGCAGTCGATTTACAGGCATATAGCGACACGCCGCCGCCGGTGGCCGCCCGTCCGCCGCTGGCGCTCTTCATCGGGCAATTGGTGCCGCGCAAAGGCTACGACCTGCTCGCGCGCGCTATGCCCGCCGTGCTGCACGCAGTGCCAGACGTGCGCTTTGTGTTTGTCAGTCACAATCGCAGCGGCGAGGCTGAATTGTGGCGGATCGCAGCGGCGGGCGGTGTGATGGATCGGCTGGAGATCGCAGGGCGGGTAAGCGAAGACGAGAAGATCCGTCTGCTGCACGAGGCAGCCGTGGTGGCCGCACCGAGCCGATACGAGGGCTTCGGCATCCCGCTGATCGAAGCCCTGGCTGCCGGAGCGCCAGTCGTCACCACCGATGTGGTCGCTGGCAACGAAATCATCGACCACGAACGCACCGGTCTGCTGGTTCCCTACGGCGATGTCGCAGCACTGGCGCAGGCGCTGACGCGCCTGCTGAATGACCGTGCGCTGGGTGAACGCCTGGCAGCCGCTGGACGCGCCGAGGTCTTCGCCCGGTATAGCGCCGAACGGCTCGCCATGCGTCTCGAAACGCTCTACGAGCGACTGATTGCGGAGTGTGCGCCGCAAAAGGGGAAAAAGGCGAGGAGGGGTTGATGCACATAGTGTTGCAGATGCGCTTCGGCATTTCAACTGATGATGCTCCGATGTTGACAAAATCGTTGAGAGTTTCTATCATTTGCAGAAACGGTAGTGTCTATCATCTGGAATGCTGTACAATACCCGCAGAATGACAGGAGCGCATTGATGTCCACACGCTCGTGGCGCCCGCTTCCGGCGCGCGTGCAACAGCACGGCGCGGAACTGCTGCATCTCCAGTGCTGGCTCTGGGGGTGTGACATTCGTCGTCCTGAAGGGAATCTCCTGTTGGAATACGGGTTCAGCCGCCAGCGCCCGCCAGCCGGGGCAGCAGGGAGCAGCGCGTATCTTTGGAAAGCAGAACCAGACATAGCCATCGTGCTGTGGGGGTTCGGCGCGTTTTGCGGCAGCCCGGTGAACGGCGGCGTCTATCTCAGGCGCTACGAGTTTGCTCCACGATATGTTCCCCGGATCGAGATGCGGCGTTTACCGTGGCTTCCCGATCAGGTGCGTGCCGCGGTCATTCCTGCCGAACCAGACGTACAACGGCAGATGGGTCAGCAGTTCACCAGCCTGCTCGAATGGATTGCCCGGTACGAAACGTGGGTGCTTGAATCCTGCGGTCTCGAATACCGGCGACAATGCGTCTCGGAGTCGACGAAGCACACCTTTCGCATTCCGGTGGATCGTCTGGTTGAGGAGTGGCAACAATTGGCGCAGCAGAGCGCTCTCCTCTCTTGACAGAGAGCACGATGTGATATACAGTTTCCGTATATGATAGTAACTATCATTTATGGAGGTTGTATGTCCAGCCGTGCGGTTCTTCCTGTCACCCGCGCATCCTTCGAGCGTGCCATGCCGGTCATTTCGCTCATCATTCTGGCGCTGATCGTGGCTCAAGTAGTATTCCAGAGTGTGAGCGCCTGGGTATCGGGCGCAGAAATGAAGCATGTCGTACCGGTATTCGAGGCGCCGATCGCCAATGCTGGCAAGGCGCTCGGCGCTGCGCTCACGTCCTGGATGCCCGCATGGATCATCCCCACCCCGTTCGGTCCCCTCGACGTGAAATACACGGCATCGTACACAATCTACGAATGCTTCAAACTGCCGATCATCCTCTTTCTGACGACCTACGGGATGACGCTGCTGCGTTTGCGCGTCAGTACGAAATGGATCGAGCGCTCAATTGGGCGGAATGACCTGGCCGGGGCGGCAGGCGGCGCGGTGTTGGGTATGTTCACACCGGTGTGCTCATGCACCGTCACCAACATCTATGCGGGCATCGTGGCTGGCGGCGCGAGCCAGCGCGCGTCGTCGGCATTTCTGTTTGCCAGCCCGGCATTGAACGAGTTCGCCATTCTGTTCATGTTTGTAATTGTTGGACCGTTTGGCGGGTTGGTCTATGTCGTCGCGGGGTTTGCCGCCGCGCTGGCGACCGCATATCTCGCGCCGCTGCTGGGGCTGGACCCGGCGCGTTTCGTGCAGCAGATCGTTCCGCAGCATGCCTGCTGCCCGGCGGCGCGGGAAAGCATTCTGATTCGCGCGCACCGTGAGGCGTGGATGCTGTTCAGGCGGTTGTTCGGCGTCGTCCTGTTCAGTGGATTCCTGGCAGGCATCCTGGTCAACTTCAACCTGACACTCGTCGAGAGCCTGAAGCAGGCGGGCGCCGCCTGGTGGGGACCGCTCGCCGCTACGGCGCTTGGTCTGCCGCTCGACATCAATGCCGCGTCAACCGCGCCGATTCTGGCGGCGTTGCACCAGATCGTGCCGATCGGCACGCTGGTGGCGGCCATGATGGCGACGACCGTCTCCTCGATCCCGGAGTGGGCAATGCTTCATCGTTTGATTGGAAAAGCAGGCGCGGTGAAGGTCGTCCTCTGGTACGCCGCCTACGTGGCGCTGCTGGGGTTGCTGCTTAACTGGCTGTTCGCCTGAGCCATCGTGCGCTATGCTGAAGTTGCCCGGCACTGCGGGCATAAGCCAAAGAGTTCGACCACATGGCTGGTAATGCGGTACCCGGTCGATTGCTCAAGCGTGGAAATCACGCCCTGCATGCCGCAGTTGTCGAACCGTTCGATCACGCCGCACTGCGTACACACCAGATGATGGGTATGCCCGCTTCCCAGGCAATAACGGTGACAATCGTCGAGTCCGTGGAGGCGCTGGAGCATACCGAGATCGCAGAGGAGCCGGATGGTGCGGAAGATGCTGGCAATCCCCGGCGACTCGTTGCGTTCGACCAGCCACTGCTCGATCTCCTGAACGCTGAACGCGCCTGGCAGAGCGGTGATCGCCTTGAGCACAGCCAGGCGCGGGTTGGTCACTTTATGTCCCGCTGCCGCCAGTTGCTCGGCAAGACTTGTCACTGCTGGCGGTAGTATATGTCGTCGCTCATCGAGAAAACGGCTCATCAGATTGCTCCTTCAGCGCAGGCTGCATGCCCCTTTCCATTGTATCATAGCCATGCTTCGGATTGATAACGCCTTGCAACATGCCCCGGTCGCTTGCGCCTTCTTTCACAGTTTACTATCATGAGAACTGTTGGCATCGGGGCAGGACGGGCTGATCGCTTCTCCGGCGTTCTGTGCATCCCACACCCCAATCCGCGATGTCCTGGCGCGGGTTGACTGAGGCGTCATGTCTGAGATTGCGCCAGCAGCCAGAGCGCTGCCTGCAATCTATCCTTTGCGTCGATTGTTGATGCGCTGGTTGAAAATCATGACCGTGCGCATCGTTGTGTTCTTCCTGTTCTGGTGCATTGCGATGCATGCATCCGTCATCTGTATCATGCATTGCCAGGCAGCGCCGTGGCTCGATCAACTCCTCGATCAGCCGTTGCCGCTGTTCGTGTGCGACTTCGGCGGACGCACATCGAACCAGGACGCCCCGACATTGCCGAAGACACCCCTGCCGGAGATTATTCAACTGATGTTGCCCGCAATGCTGCTTATCATTGGCTGCTTTCTGTCTGTCGTTGGGTCAATTGCGCCTTTGCGGTCCATCCCTTTGTATCAGTCGCCGCCGCCGCTGACCCCTCCGCCGCGTAGCGCCAGGTCTCCCTTCAACCTTCCCTGCTGACCACCAGAATTATCCCGAAGTTTTGCTTCCAGAATGTGGCGTGTGCAGAGTCTCTGCCAGGAGCGGAGGGATGCGCCTTCGCTTCAGCCAGATGACCCCTGCACGATACCGGTGATCGCGGGAAACGCCTTGCCTTGTTGCGTTGCAGCCAGCGCGTTGAGCAGACACCTGATCGAAGGATACGCTATGGACAATCTTACCCGCTATCGTCTTTTTGAGGGACTTGATCCGCAGGCGCTCGCCGACATTGCGAGGTACGCGCAGCTTCTTCACGTTCAGCGCGGCGCCGTTCTGTTTGAAGAAGACATGCCAGCCGTACGATTGTACGCCGTCCAGAACGGATGGATTCGTCTCTACAAACTTGCGGTTGATGGGCGCCAGAGCGTGATCCGTTTATCCGGTCCCGCTGAAGTTGTCGGGATCAGCGCGGTTTTGCCCGATGTACGCTACACCCTCTCGGCGCAGACGATCGTGGCGTGCCGCTTGATGGCATGGCAGGCAGACGATCTGCAACATTTGATTGATCGCTACCCGACGCTTCAGAGCAATAGTCTCCGATTGCTCTCCGAATATCGAGATGCGCTGCAACAGCAACTCCTCGAACTGGCGACCGAGCACGTTGAACAGCGTCTGGCTCACGCGTTGATCCGTCTGGCAGATCACTACGGTACACCAGCAGACGATCCGGAACATGTAGCGCTCCCATTGATGCAGCGCGATCTCGCCGATCTGATTGGGGTGAGTCATTTCTCCGGCCATTCCGCCGATTACGTTTACCGTCATTATCGGCGGGCTGATTGCGACATTCCTGGGGCTGCTGTTTGCGCTGCTCCTGCCGCGCCGTCAGCATCAGATCATCGCCCTGGGCGCGATGCTGGTGCTGTTCGCCGCAATCTTCGGCGCTGAGCGCACGCGCGAAGTCATTCGCAAGCCCGACATTATCGCTGGCTACATGTCGTCGAACCAGTTGGTGTTCAACGATATCCCCGCCCGCAGCATTCAGCGCGAGGAACAGCAGTTGAACGAGACCGGCATGCTCGACTCGCTGCCGTTCCTGCCGCGTCCAGAGCAGATTTCGGTGGCAGCGACGGGCGGTGTGAGCCATCAGGTCGCTATGGGACGGGTGCTGGTCATTCAGCAGTGCGCCGCCTGTCACAACGTCAGCAATCAGACGGCGATCACCGTGTTTGATCAACGCCTCGCATTACGTTCGCTGGCGCAGTTGCTTGAGCGGCGCAAGATGACGACCGCACCGAAGATTGAGACCTATCTGAAGGGCATCGGAGCGTTCCCATATATGCATCCCGTCGTCGGCACACCCGAAGAGCGGGCGGCAATGGCGCTGTACCTGGAGTACTTCGTGCAACAACAGCATGCGCCGCAGCCACAGGCACGGGCCAGGAGGTGAACCATGGATATCGGCGATATGCTCGAACGCATGCGCGACCCGCTGGGTGCGCCATTTTATCCGCCAGCATTGCAGGTCTTACTGGTCGTTACGTGGGTGTTCCATATCTTCTTCGTGACCCTGGCGCTTGGGTCGAGCGCCTACGCGATCCTGGGCTTCCTGCGTCCGAATGAGTATCGCCTGCGCCTGGCGCGCGTCGCAGCGCGTCTGACGCCCAACGCCGTCGGTCTCGGTATTGTCACCGGCATTGCGCCGCTGCTCTTCGTGCAAACAATCTATGATCCGATCTGGTATGCGAGCAATACCCTGACCGGGTTCTGGTCGGTGAGTTTTATCTTCGTGGTGATGGGCGGCTATAGCCTGGCATATCTGTTCTACCTGAAGGGGAGCGCCGATGGGAAGCTGCTCTGGTCAGCAATAGCATCGTTCGTGCTGCCCTTCTTTGCCGGTTGGGTGATGCACGTCCTGGCGTCGGTATCGATCCGCCCGGAGCGCTGGATGGAATGGTACGCCCCCAATGGGGTGATCGACACACGCGGCGTGGAGTTCCATTCCTGGAATATCCCGCGCCTGGTCTTCCTCCTGCCGCTTCAGGCAGGGTTGAGTCTGGCGGTAGTGCTGACGCTGTTCGCCTGGTATTTCCGGCGCATCGAAGAGGACGCGCCCTTCATGAACTGGGTTGCCAACCAGGGGCGATGGCTGGGGCTGGCGGTCAGCCCGTTGTACGCGGTTGCTGGTCTGCTCTGGGCAGCGACCGAAGGGGTTGAGTTCGGCATTGGCGTACCAGTTGGAATTGCGCTCGCAACAGTCGGGTTGGCGCTGACCGGCTACTTCTTCTTCCTGAAACAACCGATGCAGCAGGCGCCGCGCACATTGCTGGTCTGGATTGTTTCCCTGCTCACCGTCGGCGTCGTGCGTGAGGCCATCCGCGCCGTCTCGCTGGCGCGCTTCGGGTACAGCGTTTCCAACTATCCCTATATTATGGATTGGGGTTCGATCCTGCTGTTTGGCGTGACGACGGTGGTCGACGTGGCAGTGGTGACGTACCTGGCGCTGGTGTTGTACCAGTCGGGCGGCACGCAACGCGATACCCAGGTCTCGCCGCGAGTGGAGCGGTTCGGTTCGATTGCAACCGGCATGCTGGGCGCCTGGTTCGCCTTCTTCATTCTGGTGGGACTGTATACGACGTTTATGCTTAAGTAACAGATCCGTTCCCCACCGCACGCACCTCACACAAATCGTTGTACGGCGGGCGTGGGCTGAGCCTGTCGAAGCCCA
>DAOTWI010000767.1:0-4281 GCA_034436075.1 Roseiflexus sp. | reverse complement strand
CGCCGGTCGAGCGCGATATCCGGCCAGCGCCGCTGCCGGTCGGCGGCGCTGGCGTGCCGCCAGGCGAATTGTTTGTGCGCGGGCTCTTCATTTCCGCGCGGGCGCAGCAACCGCAGGCGTGCTGGGAATGGATCAAGTTTGTTTCCAGCGATACATCGCTGATGTATGGCGACATGCCCGCTCGCCGCTCGGTGGCGCAGTCGGAGGCGTTCATCAAACAGTTGCCGCCGGAGCGAGTTGCGCAGTTTGAGGCAGTTCGCGAGACCCTGGCAATTCCGTCGCAGAATGTCAGCGATGCCAACGTCATCTACAGCCAGTACACCGACCCCTACTGGTTCTTCAAGGCGCTCAGCGCCGTGGTGGAGAAGGGCGCGAATCTCGAAAAGGAACTCGCCGAAGCGCAGCGTTTTGCAACCGCCTTTGCCGAATGTATGAACCGGGCGAATGCGAAAGCGCCAGCATGCGCCAAAGAGGTCGATCCAGACTACAAGGGATACAACGTCGACGAGGAAGAGATAGGTCCGCTCCCTGCCGGCTATGCGCCGTAAACGAAGGGCGCAGCCGGAGAACGGATACCTGCGGTCATTGCAAGGGTGAGGGCATCACGTGACAGGCAACGCTGTAGCGCTATCCGCCTTGTAGCCCGGCGACTGAAGTCGCGGGCTACGGGAAGCGAAGCCCGCCTTCGCGGACTGGACGTGGCGATACCGGATTATTTTCTCACAAACCATACGTCGCGGGCTACGGGAAGCGAAGCCCGCCTTCGCGGGCTGGACGGGCAATGCCGTCGCCAATTCACACCCGGACTTGCGCACTGGCGCCGAAGCAGTCTTTTGCCGCTCAGAGGGATTGCGCTTTGATCGCAATGAAACCTGGCGCCACAGTGCGTGCTACGAGGATTAATATGCTATGCAATGGATACCTCGCTGGATGATCATATGCTGCATCGTTCTGCTCGCCGCGTGCGGCACAACGCAGGCGGCGCAGGAGCCGCCAACACCCACCCCCCTGCCGCCCGATCCGGCGCTCGAACGCCCGACGTACCGGGTTCAGCGCGGCGCTATCGAGCGGGTGTTCACGGTGACTGCTCGCGCAACGCCGGTTGACATGGCACGACTGGCATTTCGACGTGATGGGCGCGTGAATGTGGTGAACGTCAGCCGTGGCGATGTCGTCAAGGAAGGCGATGTTCTGGCGGAACTTCAGCAAGAGGAGGCGCTCGACGAGTTACGACGCGCCCAGGACGATCTGACACAGGCGCGGCGCGACCTGGAGAGCGCGCGGTTGGCGAAGGAGAAACGGATCAAGGAACGCGAACTCGATGTCGATCGCGCCAGACGTGAACTCGAACGTTTGTTGCCAGGCGGTGAAGCAGACTTGTTCAAGGAACTTCAGGATCGTCTGGAAGCGGCGCAACGTGAATTGCGCACCGCGCGCGACGATGCGTCGTGGTCGAAAACATCGGCGGAGGAGGCGCTGCGTGACAGCGCCGAAGCCCTTTCCGATACGCAGAAGGCGTATAGCGTCGCCTACTGGAACTGGGACTGGGTGCAGCGCTATGGCACTGACCCGGAGAATCCGTTTATCAAGAATGAAGCCGGGGTGCTGGTTCCCAACCGTCTGACCGAGAAGCAGAAGGAAGAGTTTCGCGTGAAACTGACGCAGGCGGAACGCGCCCTGCGCGACGCTGAACGCAGCCTGGAGCAGGCGCAGCGCGCCCGTGATCGTGCATTTGAGGATGAGATTGTCAAAATTCGTGAGGTGGAGAAGAAGGTCGAGGAAGCGCAGCGTGCGCTCGATACCCTGCTCCAGGGCAAGAACAAGGCAATCGAAGATGCCCGGCTATCCCTCGAACGGGCGCAGGTTGCGCTGGACGAGGCGCGCAACGAGACCCTCAACAGCGCCATCCGCGCGGTGGAGAACGCCGAACGCGCGCTGGAGAAAGCGCGCCGCCGCGTCGATGACGGGCGGGTGATTGCGCCGCAGGATGGAACGGTTCTGGCGGTTGCTATCGAGCCGGGAGCCGCTGTGACCGCCTTCGAGCCGGTCATCGAGATCGCTGACCCGTCGAACCTGGAGTTTGCTGCAACCCTCAGCGCGCAGCAGATGCGCTTGCTCTCCGAAGGGCAGAGCGTCGAGATTCGCCTGCTCTCGCGCCCCGATCTGGCGATCCCTGGCGTCATTCGGCGCATGCCAGCGCCCTATGGCTCAGGCGGAAGCGGCGCGGTGCAGGATCGTGATGTCACAACGCGCTTTCAGGTCATTGATGCGCGCGGACAACAGTTCGAAGCGGGGGTGACCGTTGCACGGGTCAGTATCGTACTGGAACGCAAGGAAAATGCGCTCTGGCTGCCGCCGGAAGCAGTCCGTTCATTTGAGGGTCGCCGCTTCGTGATCGTGCGTGAGGGGGAGCGTGAACGCCGCGTCACGGTGCGGGTCGGCATTGAAACCGATGAGCGCGTCGAAATCCTCGAAGGGTTGAACGAAGGCGATATTGTGGTTGGATCGTAGTATGCGCCGGATACTGGCTCTTCTTTCCGTACTGACTGCTGCCCTCAAACGCCTGCGCGCCAATCTCGGGCTGGCGCTCTGCGCCTGGTTGGCGGCAGTGACTGCCGTTGCGCTTGCGGCTGCTGTGCCAGCGTATGCCGAGGCGGCCAGCCTGCGGTTGCTCCAGAACGAAATCCGGCAGCAGGAGGAGCGTCAGGGACGGTCGCCGTTTGCGCTGCTCTTGCGCTACATCGGCGCCTGGAACACGCCGCTGGAGTGGGAGCGCGTCGCGCCAGCCGACGAATATCTGCGCCAGGAAGGCATACCCGGCCTCGATCTGCCGCTCAACAGTTTTGCGCGCCATGCTCGCACAGCGCCGCTCCGGGTGTTCCTCGCCGCTGGCGGTGAAACGGTCTTCCTCAAAAATGCGCCGCTCGGCTTCATCAGCGGGCTCGATGATCGCATGCGGATCGTCGATGGGCGGATGCCGCCAGGTTCAGCAGACGGCGCCGTGCTGGACGTTGTGGTCGCCCGTGCATTTGCCGATGAGACTGGCGTGAACGTGGGCGATGCACTCACGATCATCGCGCCCGGAACGCGCCCGGCGACGCTTCAGGCGCGCGTGGCGGCGATCTGGGAACCGGTCAACCGCAGCGATCCGGCGTGGTTCTTCCCGCCCGACACCCTGAACGACCTTCTGCTTGTGCCAGAAGCGAGTTTTACCGGTCCTGTCGCTGCGGCGCTGCGCGATGAGGTCGATCAGGCGCTCTGGTTTGTGCGGTTGAGCGGCGAAGGCGTCACCGGCGCGCAGGTGTCGCCGCTCTTGAGCCGTGTCGAAAGTGTACGGGCGCGGGTCAGCGGCATCATTCCCGGATTGCGTCTCGAACAGGGACCGTCGGAGGCGTTGCAGCGCTACCAGGAGCGGGTGGCATCGTTAACAACGCAACTATTCGTCTTCAGCGCGCCAATTCTGGGGTTGACGCTCTACTTTGCGACGCTGATCGCCGCCCTGATCGTGCGGCGGCAGAGCAGCGAGATTGCGCTCCTCAAGTCGCGCGGCATCCGCAGCGCGCAGATTCTGGGCATGTATCTGGTCGAGTGGGCGATCATCGGCGCTGCGGCGCTTGCGGCGGGATTGCCGCTTGGTCTCGCCTTTGCATCAGTGATGAGCCGGGTGCGTTCATTCCTCGATGTCGATCTGGCTGGCGCCGGTGTGCCGTTGTCGCTCGGCGCGCAGAGCCTGACCTTCGCGCTGGTTGTGCTGGCAATCACCGTGGTTGCGTCGTTGATCCCGGCGCTGGTGGCGACGCGCCGCACGCTGGTGGACGAACAGCAACAGGCAGCCCGCTCTGTGCGCCCGCCCTTCTGGCAGCGTGCCTATCTTGATCTGCTGCTCCTGATCCCGGCGGCATATGGCGTTTATCAGTTGCAGACCGGCGGCAGCCTGTTTCAGGGGAATGCCGATCCGTTCAGCAATCCGCTGCTAGTGCTGGCGCCAGTGCTCCTCTGTTTTGCGCTTGGGCTGCTGGCGCTGCGCCTCATTCCGCTGATCCTGGAAGGGCTGGCGCGGCTGGCGACGTTCCCGGCATGGGTTGCGCCGCTGGTCACGCTGCGCGCGCTGGCGCGACAGACCGACAATTACCGCGGAGCTCTGCTCCTCCTGATCCTGACGCTCAGCCTGGCGACGTACAGTTCCACGATGGCGGATACGCTCGATGGCGCGATGCGAGCGGAACTGACGTATCAGGCTGGCGCGATGACCCAGCTTTTCGAGACGGGCGAGAGCGCCGA
>DAOTWI010000766.1:0-4941 GCA_034436075.1 Roseiflexus sp. | reverse complement strand
CCGCCCGTGCACAGACGCTGGCTTCGACAGGCTCAGCCAGCGCGCGTCAGGCGCTGTGGTCGCTGGACGCGGCGCCTGGCTCACCGCAGACGCTGGAACACGTGGTGCACCTGTTCCGCGTTCTCAAATACCGCGTAAGTCAGGTAGTGAAAGTAGTCCTGGCGTGTCAGGAATTGCTCGTGCAGGTTGGACACAATCTGCGTATATTTGTTGTAGCCCTCGGTTCTGAGGAGGTCCCTGCGAACATCGTCCAGGAGATCCCACAGCTTGACCATCACGATGTCGCTTTGCGGGGGATGCACCAGAATTGCCGCCACGAGCGGAGTCGAAGCCTCAGCCCAGTCACCCCTGAGCACGTTGCTTTGGGCGATAACGTAGAGTGAGTCGGCGATGCCCTTGGCGCTGTTGAGGTGCGCCCAACCCTCCAGCGCCTCGTGCGCCTTTAGCAGCGCAAGGCGATCATCGCACTCATCGTCGAGTTTCATCCGCGCTTCTTCGAGGACGATGTGCGTCTTCCCTGTATCGTGACCAAAAAACGCGCGCGCCAGGTCAAGCAACTGCTGCGCCTCCTGATACTTCTGCCGGTTGCCGCTCTCCCGCGCTTCCCGGCGGCGGAGTTGCGCCTGGCGGAAGTATTCGAACGCGATGTTCACGTCCGAGCCGCGCCTGAGCGTGAACATGAGCGACCTCTGGTAATGGTGATCGGCAGCGGTCAATTGCCCCATGTGGTAGAAGGTGCGCGCGAGAAAGTGCTGGATGTCGTCTTCAAGATAGTGAGCGCCATTGTCGCGCGCGATCTTCACGATCTTGAGGAAGTGCTGATTGGCTTCGGCAAACACGCCGCGATAGAAGGCGATCCAGGCGCGCACCCGGTAATATTCCGCTTCCGTCTCAGGGTCGAACACAACGCCATAGGCTGTCCATACGCGGTCAAGTTCGGCAATCGCCTGGGTTATATCACCAAGGTTCAGGTGCATCTGCGCCGTCTGGCAAGCCGCATACGCCGCCTGGCTTGACGCCGGACCGAAGAGGAGTTCTGCGCGGCGGAAGAAGGGGATTGCCTCTTTCCATTTGCCCTGCGCATCGAGGGTTGAACCAAGGTTCAGCAACTGCCGGCCCATGGCGGGTTGACCGGGAAGAGGTTCGAGATCAAGCAGCACATCAAAGCCGATGATCTCAAAGATCGCTCCCAATCCGGTGAGTCTCAAGAAATCCCGGCGTTTGGCGTGATTCATGATCGGGCGCAGCGCGGTATAGATCTTCGTGGTCGTGTCGACATCCAGCGCAACCGTGCGACCTGCTAAAAATCGCGAGATGACGCTGGTCCGCATTCCGGCTGCTCTGGCAAGCCCGTTCATGCTGAGACCGGCATCGTCCAACACCTGCGCAATGAGACGCCGTGCGGCATCCCAGTTCGGATTGGCTATCTCGTTCACGTCACACCCCAGAGCATACAACAGCGCCTCAGCCTGCCGCCAGCGGAGGTGTTGCTCAAAGCAACACTGGCGCCTGATCAAGGTTTGCCTTCAGTGTATAGTAAGTGTCAAGAGACGCAGAACAGTCCACATATCAGAGTCATAGTGCGCCTTTGTGCAAGCCTGCAAAAAAGGAACACTCCGCTCCACCGCCAACGCAGACTCTTGCAGGTCAGGCGCTGCTCGATGCGACATCGCGGAGGAACCGCAATGCCCGATCATCGCCGTCTGGCTGTGTTGACGCAATTACGCAAGGCTGCCGGGGTCTCCCTGGCGCAGATGGCGCATGCCTGCGGATTGCAGGGAAAACGGGCGTATGAGTCGGCGGCAGCCTGGGAGCGCGGCGAATCTGTGCCGCGCCGCTCAGTTCGCCCTGCGTTTCTGCTGTATCTGGCGCATACCCTGAATCTCGCTGCTGATCGCGCAACCCTCGCCGCCGTCTGTGGCGTGCTGGCGGACGAGTGGGGATGGGAACCGCTGCAGCTGGCGGATTGGATGATGATCGGGCAAGGGCTGTCGCCGCTGCCTGCGCCGGAAGACCATACTCATGCCCTGGCGCCCGATGTGTCCGCATCCGCCACGCGCCAGAGGCATTCTGCGCCCGTGCCGAACAACGACCCTCACGCGCTGGCGCTTCTATCGCACGCTGTCCCCGATCCCGGTCCGTTGCCGCCAGGGTCAGTGCTGCCGTTTGCGCCGCATCCACACTTCGTCGGGCGGACAACCGAACTGCTGGCGCTGGCTCAGTTGTTTTTGTGCGCTCCCTTGCGTGGAATGGCGCCGGGGCAGCACGCAGCCCATGATCGGGCGGCGGAGGCGCACTTCAGCGCAGGATCGGCGTTGCGCGCGGCGCTAACCGGACCGTGCGGCATTGGCAAGACGCGACTGGCGATTGAGTTTGCCCATCGCTTTGGCCGCTTTTTCCACGGCGGCGTTTTCTGGGTGAGTTTTGCCAGCGCCGAGGCGGTCCCGGCGGGCATGGCAGTCTGCGGCGCGGGGATGAATCTCCATCCCCGTTTTGATCGCCTCAGTGTCGATGATCAAGCGCAGCTGGTGATGCAGGCGTGGGGAAATCATAGTGACCGCCTGCTAATCTTCGACGGCTGTGAAGACGAGGCATTGCTCAACCGCTGGCTGCCGCAGCGCGGCGCCAGCCGGGTGCTGGTGACCAGCCAGCGCGCAACATGGGAGCAACGGATCGGGCTGGCGCTGCTGCCGCTCGGCGCGCTCAGCCGCGCTCAGAGTGTGGAACTGTTGCGGAAACATTGCCCGCTGGCGCAAGTGCGCGATGAAGAGTTGGTGGCGATTGCTGCCGAACTCGACGATCTGCCGCTCGCGCTCAGCCTGGCAGGGAGACATCTATCCCGCAGCAGCGATGCGCTGACGCCAGCGCAGTATCTCCACGAACTGCGCCAAAGCCTCGCCGTCCACGAGCGCGCAGTGGGAGGACCGTCGCAACACCGCATAGAACCGCGTGGACAGCCGACGCTGCCGCCAACCGGCTATCTCAATCCCTTCGAGCGGACATTTGCTCTGCGACCGGAAGGTTAGACTGCTCGCGCCTGTCCTCTGCTTCTCGCTCTGCGCCGCTTCGATTGCAGCATATGTCTTCAAAGGACATCCCGTCCGCGCGAGCGCCGTCTGCCAGGAACGCGGCGGTTCCTGTCAATTTACAGGAGTGACGCATTGGCGCGTTTTCTGGCGCCGCCAGAGCCTGCGGCAGCATAGTATTCCCAATGTAAGTCCTGTCAACTATGGTTTTTTTGAAAAAATCATCCGGTATCGCCCAATGCAGCCCGCGCAGGCGGGCTTCGCAGCAGGAGTCTGCGGCTTATGGAGTTTGAGAAAATAATCCGGTATTGCCCGATATAGCCCGCGCAGGCGGGCTTTGCAACCGGAGCCCGCGGCTTCAGCCGCCGGGCGGGTAGGCGGATAGCGGAATAATTATTCAAAAACCATCAGCCGCCGGGCGGACTCCATCAGTCGCCGGGCGGTGGGCAGATAGCGGAATAATGATTCAAACTCCATCATTGACTGTATTCTGGACCCCAAAACATATTGACAGTCGTCAATATGTATGCTACACTCCTGGCGTGGGAAAACGATATGGCGCTTCATGATCTGATCGAACGAGTGCGCGGAACTCGCTGCTGCGCTGATGGCGCCGCTCCTTCATTGAGCCTGGCGGAGGCGCAACAGGCGAGTGACGACCTGCAGATGCTGGGGCATCCCGTGCGTCTGCTGATCCTGGACGTGCTGGCGCGGCACGCCGGGAAGGTGTGCGTCTGCGATCTCGAAGCGGCCGTGCCGGTCAAGCAACCGACGGTTTCGCACCACCTGCGCCTGTTGCGCGAAGCCGGTCTGGTCGATGCCGAGCGCCACGGTCCCTGGATGTACTACTTTATTCGCCACGAGGCGCTGGAAGCGTTGCGCGCCCGTATCACGCGCGTATTGGCGCTGTTTGAGGCGTAATTTTTTTGTCTATCATATCGATGATTATCAATATGTTGGCGGCGCGTGTCCGGCAAGCGCAATCGTTATGCAACGCGATATGCGGAAGGAGACCGATCCAATGGCTCAGGATTCTTCATTATCGGAAACGATCAAAGATCAGGTGCGCGATCACTACGCTCAGCGCATTCAATCTGGCTCGTGTTGCGGTCCGTCGTCTGAATGTTGTGATGACAGGACATCGACCGAGATTGCGCTCTACGGCGCCGACGCGATTGCAGCATTGCCGCAAGGGGTGGTCACAACTTCGTTCGGCTGCGGCAACCCGGTTGCGCTGGCGTCGCTGCGGGCTGGCGAGGTCGTACTCGATCTGGGATCGGGCGGCGGGCTCGACGTGCTGCTGGCGGCGCAGTGCGTCGGCGCCACGGGGTATGTGTACGGTCTCGACATGACCGACGAGATGCTGGCAGTGGCGCGTCGCAACGCGGAAACGGCGGGGGCGACCAACGTTGAGTTCCTCAAGGGCGATATCGAGAGCATTCCGCTGCTCTCGAATACCGTTGATGTCATCATTTCCAACTGCGTGATCAATCTCACGCCGGACAAATCGCTTGCTCTGAACGAGGCGTTCCGTGTGCTCAAACCGGGCGGACGGCTGGCGGTCTCCGATATTGTGATCGACGGCGATCTGAGCGTCTTTCCTGTCACCGAGGAGCAGATCCGCGCTGCGCTGAGCTGGACGGGGTGCATCGCTGGCGCATTGACGATGGAGGAATATTGCACCCTGCTCAGCGATGCCGGATTTACCGGGGTTGACGTGACCGTGCATCACCGCTACACGATCGACGATTTACCGTCTGATGCGCCTGTGGATCTGGCGATGATCCCGGCGGATGTGGTGCGTGGTCTGGCGGGATGTTTTACGAGCAGCGCAATCACTGCGCGCAAGCCGGAGTGACGCCTCGGCGCTCTTCTGCGCGCCACGCTTGCCCGTCCATTGACTAACCCGCCAACC
>DAOTWI010000765.1:0-2882 GCA_034436075.1 Roseiflexus sp. | reverse complement strand
AGGCACGCCGGTGGAGGCGACGCGGGCGCTCCAGGAACTGCCGCAGCGCCCGCAGCGTCTGTTCCACGCGATGAGTTACGGTTCATACCTGATCTGGGCAGCGCCAGAGCAGAAAGTCTTCATCGACCCGCGGATCGAGCTGTACCCCTACGAGCAGTGGCGCGACTACATTCTGCTTGGTCAGGGCGCCGATGTCGAAACGTTACTAGCGAAGTACGCGATCGACGGCATGATGTTGAGCATCGAGGAACAGAAGCCTTTGCTGGAGTATGTGCGCGCCCGACCGGATCGATGGCGCGAGGTGTATGCGGATGAGGAGACAGTTGTATTCGTAACGTTGAACGTTCAACGTTGAACGTTCAACGTCTTACTCATACCGCAATGCATCGATTGGATTGAGGCGCGAGGCGCGGATGGCGGGATAGATGCCGAAGATCAACCCAACGGCGATAGAGGTCAGCGTGGCGAGCAGGATGGCGTCGAGTTGCACCCGCGCCTCGGCGCCTTCCGCGACCCCTTGCAGCAGCGCGGTTCCCAGCGCCGAGAGCGCATAGCCAAGGGCAATGCCGAGTAACCCGCCGAGCAGACTCAGCATGGTCGCTTCGATGACGAACTGAAACCGGATGTCGCGCCGCCGCGCGCCGACCGCCTTGCGCAGCCCGATTTCGCGGGTGCGCTCGGTTACCGAAACGAGCATAATGTTCATAATGCCAATCCCGCCGACCAGCAGCGAGATTGCCGCAATAGCGCCCAGGAATGCAGTCAACGCGCCGGTGATGGTTCCAAACGATGCGATCAAATCCTGCTGCGTCACAATCGTGAAATTGTTGTCCTGAAAGGTCAACCCGTTGCGACGGCGCAGCACCTCGGTCACCTGGTCGATCACATCGTCGATGCGGCGCTCATCAATCGCCTGAATGTACACCACGCTTACTTCGATCCGGCTCACCGCGCCCGGCGGCGGCGGGAAAAGGCGCGTCTGCGCTGTCGTGATCGGCACAAACACCAGGTTATCTTCACTGGGACCGAAGTTGCCGCCGCGCGGCGCCATTTCGCCGATCACCTCGAAACTGACATCATTGATGCGAATCCGCTTCCCAATCGGGTCTTCGTCGGGAAAGAGCGACGTGCGCACATCGGCGCCGATGACCGCGACACGCGAGCGCAGATCGAGTTCGGTTTGATCGAAGAATCGCCCGCTGACCACGCGGGCGTTGCGCACCTGCGGATAGTTGGGCGTCACCCCGGCGACGCGCCCATCGAAACTGGCGCCGGAGGAGACGATCAGCGCCCCACGGGTGAGCTGCGGCGTCACAGCGGCGGCAGCCGGGACGTTGAGCGGGTCGGCGAGCGCCGCGACATCCTCGTTCGTCAGGCGCGGCGGCACGCGCCGGTTCTGTTCCGGGTCGTTGGTGCCGGGGAACACAAACACCAGGTTCGACCCCAACCCCTGCAACTCGCGCGTCACCAGCGTTTGAATGGCGCCGCCAAGCGCCAGGAGCGTGATCACCGCGCCAACGCCGATAATGATGCCGAGCATCGTCAGCGCCGAGCGCAGTTTGTTGGCGGACAGGCTGTTCAGGGCGATGCGAATGGTTTCAATCAGGTTCATACCATGTCGTACTCCTGCAACCACGCGCGCGCGGCGGCGACGTCGCGGGTGATCTGCGCTATCAGCGCCGCGACGCCGTCGAACTTGTGCTCGCCGCGCAGCCGGTGCAGGAACATCAGCCGCAACTCTTCGCCGTAGACTTCGTCGCTAAAGTCGAGCAGGTACGCCTCGACCGTCCGTCGGGTTCCATCGAACGTCGGGCGCACGCCGACATTCGCTACCGACCCATAGGTGACGCCGTTGAGCACGGCGCGGCAGACGTACACGCCGTGCGCCGGCAGCATGCGGCGTGGATCGACATTGATATTCGCTGTGGGGAAGCCAATCGTGCGCCCGCGCCGGTCGCCTTCGACGATGGGACCGCGCAGCCCGTAGGGGTAGCCGAGAAGCCGATTCGCAGCGGTAATATCGCCATTGCTCAATGCGGTGCGAATGCGCGTCGAACTAACCGTTTCGCCGTCGAGCAGGAACGGCTCGACGCGATGCACGGTATACCCCAGGGTCTGACCGATAGCCGCCAGGCGGCTGGCGTTCCCCTCGCGTCCACGACCGAGGGCGAAGTCCCAGCCGATGCAGAGTTCACGGAGCGCCACCGCGCCGCAGATGCGCGCCATGAACTCGTAGGCGGTGAGCGCCATCAACTCGGTGGTAAATGGCAGGACGATCATCAGATCGGCGCCAAGCGCAGCGATCAGTTCCGCGCGTTCGACAATCGTCGTCAGGGTGGGGCGCTCGTTCCCCGGACGAACAACCACATCCGGGTGCGGGTCAAAGGTCAGCGCCGCCGCCTGCCATCCGAAGGCATGAGCGCGCTGTACCGTTGCGCCGATTAAGTGCGCGTGTCCGCGATGCACTCCATCGAATGCGCCAATCGTAAGAACAGTCGGCAATTCGTTGATCGGTTGCGGCAGACCGTGAACAATCTTCATGCGTCAGTCCAATCAAATACTTTTATCGGGCGCCAGTGACTGCCATCATACCGCACCAGCGCCAGCAATGCGCCGTCGGGTGCGTGCGCGCGCGCCTGAGTGGGCGCATCGGAAGGAGCGGCGATCGGGAGACCATGGCGAATCCGGCGGGCATTCTCTGCATCGAGACGCAGAACATGCCAGTCTGCCACTGCAACCTCTGGCGGCAGGAGCCGCTGGCGAAGCATCTCGCGCGTCTCCTCTTCCAGTACATGCAGCGGTGTTGCGTCTTCGATACGAAAAGCGCCAACCGCAGTGCGCCGGAGCGCCGCGAGGTGCGCGCCGCACCCCAGCGCCGCGCC
>DAOTWI010000764.1:0-2212 GCA_034436075.1 Roseiflexus sp. | reverse complement strand
GGCGACTGAAGTCGCGGGCTACGGGAAGCGAAGCCCGCCTGTGCGGGCTTCACTGGGTGATGCCGGATTATGTTCTCGAAAACCACAACAGTTACGGTATTTCTTACAATGCTCGTCCGTGCGCATTGCCGAATGCGCACGGGGCGTTGGCTGAGCCTGCCGAAGCCAACGCCTGCTGCAAGGACGTCACTCATCACTCATCACTCATCACTCATCACTCATCACTCATCACTCGTCACTCGTCACTCGTCACCGACCTCTGAAGACAGGAGATGCCACCTATGAATCCCCTCCTCACCATATGCCCGGTCTGCGGTGAGGCATTGCACGTCACTCGTCTGGAGTGCGATGCATGCCACACCGCGATCGAGGGACGCTTCGCGCTCGGTCGCCTGGGGCGCCTGTCGCGCGAGCAACTGGAGTTTGTCGAGTTGCTCGTCAAGAACCGCGGCAATATCAACGGCGTCGCCAGCGACCTCAAAGTCGCCTACAACACGGCGCGCAGCCGACTCGACGACATCGTCGCTGCGCTCGGGTATAGTCCGCCAGCGGAAGAGGCGCGCCCTGACCGGCGCGCCATTCTCGACCGCCTGGCGGCGAAGGAGATTTCGGTCGAGGATGCGCTGCGGTTGCTGAGATCGTAAGGAGCATCGTATGACGACGACCGATGATCGTCTGCGCATCCTGCGGATGATCGAGCAGGGGCAGATCTCCGCCGAAGAAGGCGCGCGCCTCCTCGAAGCCATCACCGACGATACGGCGCGCACCCGCGCCCGCACCGAGGCGCGCGCCCGTTCGCTGCGTGTGGTGGTCACCGACCTTCACTCGCGCCGGCAGAAGATCAATGTCACCATCCCCGCCAGCCTGGTGAGTGTCGGTCTCAAGCTAGGGGCGCGCCTCTTTCCGCGCGACGCCAGCGTGACGAACGACGATGTGCTGCGCGCGATTGAGCGCGACGCGCCAGGACGCATCTTCGAGTTGCAGGACCTCGAAGAAGGGGAACGTATCGAGATTTTCGTAGAATAGGAGCACAGGAATGCCAGCCAAACGCATATCTGTTGGAGATGCGCCGCGCATTCGCTTTGATCGCTGCACGGGGGCGCTGCGCGTCGAGCCGGGCGAATCCAGCGTAGTCGAGGTCTGGACCGAAGAGGAGTGTGAAATTGCCCTGGAACAGGATGAGCAGGGCGTCGTGGTCGCTGGCGACATCGAGGGCGATCTTCGCCTGCGTGTGCCAGCCACCGCAACCGTTTCCGGCGGAGTCGTCGAGGACGCAGTTCTTGTGATCGGGATTGCGTCGTTTACCCTCGACGCTGCCGAAGACGACGTGCGGATCGAAGGTGTCGGTGGAATAGTGACGCTTGGCAATATTGAGGGTGATCTTGCCGTCAACCGCGCTGTGGCGTTGAGCGTCGGCGATGTAGAGGGAAATGTCCAGGCGGCGGCAGTGGACGAAGCCGTTGTGGTGCGCCGGGTCGAGGGCGATCTGACGGTCAACAGCGCCGGTTCGCTCGAGGTGCAGTCTGTCGAGGGCGATCTGCGCGTGGCAGACGTGCGCAGTGAGGCGTTGTTCGCGCGCATTGCCGGTGATGCGCTGGTCGAGCGGGTCGGCGGTCTACGCGTCGCCGAAGCCATCGACGGTGATGTGCAGATCAACCGGTCTGGCGTGGTGGTGCTGAACGATGTCGCTGGCGACATCGGCGTCGATGAGGTGCAGAGTCTTGCAATTGGCGCAATCGCTGGCTCGCTGCACGCCAGCAGCGTAGCAGAGGTCGTGCGCTTTCGCGATCTGGACGGTGACCTGCGCCTGCGCCGGAGTGATCGTGCTGCTCTTGAAGGGGGGAGCGTCGGCGGTGATGTGCGGATCGATCAGGTGCGTAGCGTGAAGCTTGGTTCTATTGGCGGCGATGCGGATATGCGCGCCATCAGCGGCGATCTCAGTATCGGCAGCATCGGCGGCGATGCCGCCTTCATCGACATTGGCGGCGCACTGAACGCTGGCAGTATCGGCGGCGACCTGACGCTGCGCAATGTGACGAGCGCCACCCACATCGGGCACATCGGCGGCGACCTGGCGCTGGCGATGCGCTTCCCGCCCGATAGCGTCACGAAACTGAATGTCGGCGGCGATGCGCGGGTCGAATTGCCACCCGACGCCAGCCTGACGGTGCGGGCGACGGTCGGCGGATCGGTGCGTGGTCCGGGCATGACC